>NZ_CFDJES010000021.1:0-5297 GCF_983723665.1 Cobetia sp.
GCCGGCAGGCTGGCGTGGTTGTGGAACTGCCAGACGCCGTAGATGCGGCCATCGAAGGAGGCTTCACTGCCCAGCGTCGGGTCGACGGCGAGCCCGGCGCCCAGCCCGAACATGTAGAGGCCCGCAAGACGCTGGCCGTGGATGTCGCAGGGGTTGCCATTGGCATCGGAATCCAGCCCGCCATTCACTTCACGCAACGTGATGGGCTGATGATGGGCGTCGCTGATGGTGGGCAGAATCGGCTGATAGCCGTTGCACTGCACCACGATGGGCGCGTCGGCGAGCACTTCGCTGGCCAGTTCCAGGCGTTGGGCACTGCCGGGGCCGGTCTGTACCAGCTGGATGTCCATCGCGCACTCTTCGATGCGGCCGGTGGCCAGAATTTCCTGACCGATGGCCAGCGCCCGGTAGCGCAGCCCGCCGGAGCGGTTGATGCGACCGCTGATCGGGCACACATCGCGCTCGGCATCGTAGTGATAGCCTGCGGTGCGCGCTTCTTCGGCGTTCTCGAAGAACAGCCGAATCGGCGAGCGATGCAGCAGGGTGATCTCCTTGACGCGGGTATTGCGCAGCGCGTCGGCCAGCACGTCGAGCATCGAGAAGGCGCTGTGCGAGCCACCCACCACACAGACGCGACCACCACGCCGCAGACGCGGCAGCAGCAGGCTGCGCAGCTGCCCCGGCGGCATGCGCAACAGCTCATCGCCGCTGTAGATGCGTGCGCGCCGCGACGGTGTCAGTCCCTGACGATTGAGGCTCTGAGTCAGTTGCTCCGGGCACTGCTGGCCGCCCAGATTGAGCACCAGGTTCTCGGTGCGCAGTCGCGACGTGCGCTGGGCCACTTCCGGTTCATGCGAGAGGGTCAGAATGCTGGTGCCGTCGAGGTACTGCAGCGTGTCCAGGCTGGTGCCGCACCACATCTCGACGCCCGGCAGGGCGGTGATGTGCGCCAATACCAGGGCGCTGGCGGCTTCCAGCAGCTCGCCGATCTCATCGAGTCGCGGGGAGGAGTAGGGATCGGCCCGGATTCGCTCCAGGCAGGCTTCGCCTTCAAGCGGGGCCAGCACGTCGGCGAGTGCCGGGTCGCGCAGGCAGTCGAGAAACACATCGCCGACCGAGTTGGCGGTGATGCGATATTCGCCCAGCCGACCAGCGCCAAGCTTGCCGCTGGCGTGGGTGCCGCCGGCATCGAGAATCAACAGTCCGTGGCGGGCCAGTGTCGTGATCTGGCCTGTCTTGAGGGCATTGAACAGAAATCCCATGCCTGCCGGGCCGACACCGGCCACGATACATCCGTAGCCCGTGATTCTTGAGAGGTCCTTCATGTCGTCTTGCTCCCTGGGTCGTAGTGACATCTTGTGGCTGTTTCGGTAGAGAGGTGTGATCCCCTCTGACAGCTGGCGGCTTGAAGACTGCGCCGCTCTATTGCTGCTCCCCTGTTGTCGGGGCAGCGGTTACCGTGGTGTTGCGGGTGGCAAAGACCGCCTGTCCGTGCGATATCATTTGCTCTTTGACGTGCTATTACAGCAACTTGCATGCGTGTGGTGTCGCGCATTGCAGCGATGAAGCTGCAGGATTCACGTCCATGGTGTTTCCATGGTGTTTCCATGGTGTTGCCGGTTCTGTGTATCAGCGACCTGTGCCTTGCGCCGGGCTTGATGACCGGTTTCATGACCAGCGTGATGACCGGCTTCGCACGAGCTGTCAGTACGCTTGCAACGATCCAATTCGGGAGACCACCCCGAGATCGAAAACGCCTGTGCGGCACGGACAGCAGTTCGCTATCTGCAAGTCATTGATATTCATGACATCGGTTCAGATGGATCCTCTGGACGCGCAGCGGCACCGCTGCGGTAGCCGAGCGGTAGCCGAGCGGTATCCGGCAGCACATCACTGATGAGAGGTGGCATTTCTCATACCTGGCATGGGGGTGGGCCCATCTCGGTATTCGCCAATCCTGGTGTGTCATTGGCACTGATAGTCTGAGGCAGATAACAAGAACGTCGTGATGATTATCCCGTCACGAATGTCGGCGCCATTTTCGTGAAGTGCGCTGCAGGAAATGCACGGCGTGAAATATGCAGCGACTCAACCACCGCCTGATATGGGATTTCGTGACATGCCAACTGACCGTTGGCCATTTTGTTTAATTAACGATAATTAATAAATGATATTTGGCGGGAATCGAATCCTGTCGTGACGAAAATCATGCTTTGAGTTGAGTCACATTCGAGCTGGCTCATACGGTGTGCTGAGAGGTGAGTCTGGCGGGCAAGAGAGGGCGTTGCTCAAAAAGGCTATCTCGCCTGGGGAGCCGGTATCAGGTGCTGGCATCCGTGGCAGGCGTTAGTGGCCACGCTCTGCTATGCTCTGCGCCCGCGCGTAAGCCCGTTCGGCTCGTGCCTGTTCATCGATTGAAGGAATGTCCCCGTGACTGACGCCACCGCCACCCCTGCCTTTGCCTCTCTGGCGCTGGCGCCCGAGCTGCTCGACAACCTCGCCACGCTCGAATATCACACCATGACGCCGATTCAGGCGCAGAGCCTGCCGCCGATGCTGCAAGGCCGCGATGTCATCGCCCAGGGCCAGACCGGCTCCGGCAAGACCGCTGCCTTCGGTCTGGGGCTGCTGTCGCGTCTCAAGGTCTCGCGCTTCCGTGTGCAGTCACTGGTGCTGTGTCCGACACGTGAGCTGGCCGATCAGGTTGCCGGCGAGATCCGTCGTCTGGCGCGCGGCCTGCACAACGTCAAGGTGCTGACTCTGTGCGGCGGCGCGCCCTTCGGCCCGCAGCTGGGCTCGCTGGAACACGGCGCGCACATCATCGTCGGCACGCCGGGGCGCGTGGATGAGCACCTGCGCAAGGGCAGCCTGAGCCTGGTCGAGCTCAATACCCTGGTGCTGGATGAAGCCGACCGCATGCTCGACATGGGCTTCGCCGAGGTGCTGGATGCCATCGTCGCCGAGACCCCGGAGGAGCGTCAGACGCTGCTGTTCAGCGCGACCTTCGCCGATGGCGTGCGCCCGATCGCCGAGCGCATGCTGCGTGATCCGGTCAGCATCGAGGTGGCCTCCACCCACGATGACAGCAGCATCCGTCAGCTGTTCCACCGTGTCGCCGATGACGAGGCGCGCTTCGAGGCGCTGCGTATCCTGCTGCTCAAGTACCGCCCGGAATCCAGCGTGGTGTTCTGCAACACCAAGCGTCAGGCGCAGGAAGTCAGCGACGCGCTCAATGAGCACGGCTTCAGTGCCATGGCGCTGCACGGTGATCTCGAACAGCGCGAGCGTGACCAGACACTGGTGATGTTCGCCAACAAGAGCACCTCGATTCTGGTGGCCACCGATGTCGCGGCGCGCGGGCTGGATATCGAAGCGCTGGATGCGGTGTTCAACTACGAGATCGCGCGTGATCTCGACGCCCACGTGCACCGTGTCGGGCGTACCGGCCGTGCGGGCAGCTCCGGTATCGCCTGCACGCTTTACACCGAGAAGGAAGACTATCGCCTGACCAGGCTGGGCGAATTCCTCGAGCAGACGCTGGAAGTCGAGCCGCTGCCCTCGAAAAGCATGCTGACGCGCGAGCCGTTCCATGCGCGCATGGCGACGCTGCAGATCGACGGTGGCAAGAAGGACAAGCTGCGCCCCGGCGACATCCTCGGCGCGCTGACCGGTGACGGCGGCCTGGAAGGCAGCAAGATCGGCAAGATCAAGGTACTGGCGCGGACCACCTTCCTCGCCGTGGAGCGTGATGTCGCCAAGTCGGCACTCACCCAGCTGATGAATGGCAAGCTCAAGGGGCGCTCCTTCCGCGCGCGTCGTCTCAAGAGCTGAGGCGGGCGGCGTCGGCGCGATGCTCGAGCAGTGTCGGCGACGTGTCTGACCGGTAGCGGCGAGAAGCCTGAGAGGGGCTGAACCAGGCTTTTCATCTGCCATGCGACCTTGATATCACCCCAAGCGATGCCCGCCACCACGGCGGGCATCGTGCTTTTTGAGCAGCAGATTGACGCTCGCAGCCGCTGCGGGCGGTGGCTAAGCTTGAGGTAACGTCCCTGACCATCAGGGCGCTGATCCGGTACCTCGTGATGACTGCCAACGCCGTCGATAATCTTCGCATTCGTGAAGAACGTCTCATTGATCATGAGCGCATCTACCGCATTCATGAATCCGTCTTTGCCGGCCATCGTGAAGCGCGCCTGGGTGACAGATTGCGTCGAGGCAATCTGGCGCAGATTTCGCTGGTGGCCGAGCGTGTCACCGACCCGGAAACCGGCCGCCACCTCAGTGAAGGCGAGGGCGGCCTGCTGGGGCATGTGATGGTGTCGCGCGTGGAGCTTTCCGGCTATCCGGACCGCGTGCTGATGGCGTTGGCGCCGCTGGCGGTGCTGCCCCAGCATCAGCGTCACGGCATCGGCAAGCGGCTGGTGATCTCGGCAGTCAAGCGCTGTCGGCTGCTGGGGGCGGGGGCCGTGGTGGCGGCAGGCCATGCGGATTTCTATACCCATCTGGGCTTTCATCCGGCGTGTCATTACGGGCTCTACTGCCATCATGACGACGTGCCGGGTTCCTTCGTCGCCTTCGAGCTGCTGCCGGACTATCTGGAGGGGCTGGGCGGTGAAGTGCAGTTTCCCGATACCTTCTCTGAGCTGGGTATTTGATCAGCAACAGGCAACTCGGCGTTGCGTGACCCTTGAAACGGCAAGGCTCCCGCTCCATGTCATGGGTAACACCACGTGGCAGCCTGCGTGAGATGGCAGCTGTCGCGTCATTCCGACCGATGATTCAAGGAGAGACATCATGAAGCTCAAGACTCTGGGTAGTTCGCTGATGATTGCCATGCTCGGTCTCGGTGGCCTGTCGCTCGCCGGTTGCGAGGACGAAGGCCCGATGGAGAAGGCCGGTGAGAAGATGGACAACGCCGTCGAGGAAGCCGGTGATAGCGTCGAGAACGCCACCGATAGCTGAGGCTCGGCTGTCAGCGCCGCGATGAATCGCCGCTGACCTGAGCTGTCGACAGACACAAGAAGGCCCCGCCTCCCATGAGGTGGGGCCTTCTTGTGTCTGGCTAGGGGAGAAAGCAATCCGCTTATGCCGAGGCGGGCTGCTGCTCGCTCTGTTGCTTGCGGTCCGCGACGGCGGCGTCGTAGGCGCGGCTTTCCTCGGCTTCGGTGGCGGCGCTGAAACGCACCAGCAGCGCGAACAGCGAGATCACGATCACGCCCATGCCCAGGTACATCAGGCCTTCCTGGTAGGTCAGCTCCTCACTGCGGAACAGGAAGCCCGCGGCGACCGCGCCCGCG
>NZ_CFDJES010000021.1:5397-21156 GCF_983723665.1 Cobetia sp.
CTGGTAGGTCAGCTCCTCACTGCGGAACAGGAAGCCCGCGGCGACCGCGCCCGCGTTGCCGCCCGCACCGACGATACCGGCGACCGCGCCGAGTGCCTTGCGATTGACGAAGGGCACGATACCGAAGGTCGCGCCTTCCGCCATCTGCACGAAGAGGCTGAAGACCAGCATGATGCCGATGGCCACCGCGAGGGTTTCCATCTGGGCGAAGCCGACCAGCGCCACGCCTTCACACAGCAGCGCGATGAACAGCCAGCGCACGCGGCCCTTGAGGCCGGACTGGCGGGCGAAGAGATCAGAAAACACGCCGCCCAGGGTGCGGGCGAACAGGTTCATCAGGCCGAACAGCCCTGCGATGAGACCGGCGGTGGCGAGGTCGAGATCGAAGTGATCGAAGAAGTAGATGGCGGCGACGTTGTTGATGGTCAGCTCGACCCCGAAGCAGGCGCCATAGACGAGGAACAGGGCCCAGACGCGGATGTCGCGTGCTGCCGCGCCGAAGGTGGCGCGCATGCTGTATTCCTTCTCGGCCTTGGGCAGCTCACCGCGCTCACGCAGCTCGCTGAAGTTGCCGTCCGGCGCATCCTGGGTGAAGAAGTAGTAGGCGATACCGGTCAGGAACAGCACGATGCCCGGCACGACCATCGCCAGACGCCAGCCCAGGGTCTGCTCGACGCCCAGCATCAGCAGGCCGGCCATCACCAGCGGCATCAGCATCTGGGTGGTGCCGCCGCCCAGGTTGCCCCAGCCCGCGGTGGTGGCGTTGGCGGTGCCGACCACGTTGGGGCCGAACATCACGGAGGTGTGGTACTGGGTGATGACGAAGGAGGCGCCGATGGCACCGATGGCCAGGCGGGCCAGGAAGAAGGATTCGAAGCTGTCGGCGAAGCCGATGCACATCACCGGCAGCGAGCCGAGGCACAGCAGCCAGGTGTAGGCCTTGCGTGGCCCGATGCGATCACACAGCACGCCGATGGCGAGACGCACGATCACCGTGATGGCGACGGAGGCGATGATGGTGTTGCCGATCTGGGTCTTGGTCAGGCCGAGGTCGTCACGCACCACGGCCATCAGCGGCGCGATGCCGAACCAGCCGAAGAAGCAGACGTGGAAGGCGAACCACGACATGTGGAAGGCGCGCATTTGCGGGGTGTTGAAGCTGAACAGCCGGATGCGGCTGGCCTTGTTGCGGATATCCATGAGTGGGCTCCTGATTCAGCGTCGGTGCCGGGCACGAAGTCAGGTGTGCTCGGCGAGTGGTCGAACGGCTGTGAATGAACGACAGCAAGGGCGCCTCGTCATTGAGGGGCCTGGTTCGACGCACTCGTACTCCGAAGAGCCTGGTCCACGTCATGGATAGCGATGGCAGCAGTCGGTGATGCCATGGTTGCCGGCAGCAGAGCGTCTGTGCGGCAAGTGACAGGAACAAAGCAAGTAGCGCGCCAGTTGCGGGGGTGTGGGCGGGACAAGTCCCAGAAGATCAATGGCTTGGCGAGGGCAATAGGTTGGCATGCGCAGGCGGTGCCCCGGGCTGGGTGCGCGCTCGATGCGCGCTGGCGGTGCGTCATCGAGGCGCGAGGTACCAGTCTGGCGCACGCGAATGGCGCTGGGAGGGTCGGGCAGGCGCGTGCCTCATTGCAGTGCAGCGACGCTTTCGGCTCGGCCGCTCTGAAGGCCCTTGGCCGCAGGGTTGCACCAGATTGCGGCACGAATCCTGCTTGGGTGTACGGCAAGTCTCATGCCCGACCCAAGGAAACCTGACATGCCCGTGACCGTGCTGATCGTCGATGTCCGCAGTGAGCGCTCCGCCGCGCTGGAGCAGGCGCTATTGAGCGCCGGCTTCGAGGTGGCGCTGCGCGTTGACGAGCACGAGGACCTGCACGCGCTGGTCGAGCAGCATCAGCCCGATGCGGTGATCATCGACGCCGACCTGCCCAGCCGCGACACCCTGGAGCATCTCGGCCAGCTGGGGCGACGCTATCCCAAGCCGATGATCATGCTGGCCAGTGAAGATGCCCCGGACCTCGTGCGTGAGGCGGCCGGCGCCGGTGTCTCGGCCTATGTGGTGGACCACGTCATGCCAGCGATGGTGCGCAGCATGGTCGAGGTCGCCATCACCAGCTTCGAGGCGCACCGTGCGCTCAAGGGGGAGCTCAACCGTACCCAGACCACATTGGTGCAGCGGCGCAGCGTCGATCGTGCCAAGGCCGTGGTGATGGAGACGCGTGGGCTCAGTGAAGATGCCGCCTACCAATACCTGCGCAAGACCGCCATGAACCGGCGCCTGGCCCTGCATGAGCTGGCCGATGAGCTGCTCAAGGCCGCGCGTCGGCGCTGAGCCGGTCGCCGTACTGTCCTTCTCTCTCGATCGTTCAAGAGGTGTGCGTGATGCCCACAGATGTACCCCTGAATGGCCATCAGCTGACGCTGGGCCTGATGCCACTCAATGATGCCGCGCCCTTCGTGGTCGCTGAGCAGTTGGGGCTTTTCCGCGAGGAGGGGCTGGCGGTGACACTCAAGTGGCAACCCTCGTGGGCGGCGTTGCGTGATGACCTGCAGACCGGTGTGCTGCAGGGTGCGCAGATGCTGGCGCTGATGCCGCTGACCTCGACTCTGGGCCTGGATGGCCGCGCCACGCCGGTGATCAGTGCCATGACGCTCAATCTGGGCGGCAACTCCATCACGCTGTCGCGCGCGCTGATGGCCACCCTCGGCGAGGACGGCCACGACCTATCCAGTCCGTTGCAGGTCGCGAAGGCGCTGGCGGCGCATGTGCGCGAGCGCAAGCAGCGCGGTGAGCCGCTGCTCAAGCTGGCCAGCGTGCACCCGTTCTCCTCGCACCGTTATCTGTTGCGTTACTGGCTGGCGGCGGGCGGCATCAATCCGGACCGCGACGTCGAGATGCGCGCCGTGGCGCCGCCGCTGATGGCGGCGCAGCTGGCCAGCGGTGCGCTGGATGGCTTCTGTGTCGGTGAGCCCTGGAACAGCCTGGCGGCGGCGCAGGGCATGGGGCAGGTGGTGGCGGGCAGTCACGATATCTGGCGCTTCGGGCAGGAAAAGGTGCTGGGCGTGCGCGAGGACTGGGCGGAGCAGCATCCGCTGGCGCATCAGGCGCTGATTCGCGCGCTGCTCAATGCCTGCGCCTGGCTGGACCGCCCCGGCAATCGGGCCAGAGCCGCCGAGTGGCTGCACGACGAGGGCATGCCGGAGGTGCCGATGAGCGTGGTGACGCGCGGGCTGGAAGACGTCGATGTCGAGCAGTCGGTGGACGACTTCCAGCAGCACAATCCCGGCTGGACCATCTTCCATCGCTATGCGGCCAACTTCCCGTGGCGTTCCCAGACCCGCTGGTACATCGCCCAGATGCAGCGCTGGGGGCATCTGCAGGGCTTCAATGACGAGGATCTCGAGGCGACGCTGACACGCTGTGTGCGCCCGGACCTCTACCGCACGGCGGCCCGCAAGCTGGGCATGGTGGTGCCGGTGGCGGATGAGCGCAGTGAAGGCACGCATCCGGCACCCTGGTGGCTGAGCGGCGAGGCAGGCCAGGTGCCGATGCCGGCGGATGGCTTCATCGATGGCGCGGTCTTCGAATGATGTCGCAGGCGCGGTTCTTGCCGATCCGCGCTGGCGCGGGATTGCACAGCACTTGCAGAGTCGCCATCTCCTTTGCCGGATGACAGGGCAAACCTGACGGCTCAGACATGTTGGCAGTGCGGTTGTGATATTCTCATCGCACTGCCAGCACCGCGTCAGGGGATCGCATGACCACTCGCAAGTCTCAGATTCGCAAGGATAATGTCGGCCGCATCCTGCTCGCCGCCGAAAAGATCTTCGCTCTCAAGGGCTATGTCGGCGCCAGCATGGTCGATATTGCCGCCGAGGTAGAGCTGCCCAAGTCCAATTTGCATTACTACTTCAGCACCAAGGAAGCGCTGTATCGCGCGGTGCTCGATGGCCTGTTGGCGCTGTGGAAGGAAGATGCGCTGTGCTTCGAGGCCTACGACGACCCGCAGCTGGTGCTCTCCACCTACATTCGCGCCAAGATGATGCACTCGCGCCAGCGCCCCTATGGCTCCAAGGTGTGGGCCAGCGAGATCATGCAGGGTGCGCCGGTGCTGGGCGAAGAGCTGACGGTGTGGCTCGACGAGTGGGCCGAGATGAAGAAGTCACGCCTGCGCCAGTGGATCGGCGAGGGCCGCATCGACAACGTCGATGCCTCCGCCTACCTGTACATGATCTGGGCCAGCACCCAGCACTATGCCGACTTCGATCATCAGATCGCGGTGCTCAATCAGGGCAAGGCGCTGAGTGATCGGGAATTCGAGCAGGCGGTGCAGAACGTGACGCGGGTGCTGCTGAAGGGGGTCGGTTTGTCCGCCTGAGTCAGCAGGTGACTTCATGGTTTTATTGTCCTTAAGCTAATTATGGTCATCATTGGTGGGCCATAAAGCCAATCAAAAAGGGGCTGCCATTGCTGGCAGCCCCTTTTCCATTCTCATCTATTGCTAGCTGTTTCCCGGGATCAGAGGAGCACCTGACGATCAGGCCGCGCGATGCGGATTGCGTGGGTCCTCCATCCAGTTCATGTACGGCTTGCCGGTGTCCTGCACTTCCATGGTGATGCAGTCCTCGACCGGGCAGGTGATCTCGCACAGGTTGCAGCCTACGCAGTCGGCGTCCTTCACCTCATAGCGGGCGGTGCCGTTGTCCTTGGCCAGATGCATGATGGCCTGGTGCGAGGTGTCCTCGCAGGCGATGTAGCAGCGTCCGCAGCCGATGCACTTGTCCTGGTCGATGCGGGCGATCACCTGATAGTTCATGTCCAGCTGCTTCCAGTCGGTGGTGTTGGGCACCGCCGCGCGCGAGAACTCGTCGATACGCTGATAGCCCTTGCTGTCCATCCAGCGCCCCAGGCCGTCCTTCATCTCCTCGACGATGCGGAAGCCGTGCAGCATCGCCGCCGTGCACACCTGCACGCTGCCCGCGCCGAGGGCGATGAATTCCGCGGCATCCTCCCAGTTGGAGATGCCGCCGATGCCGGAAATCGGCAGGTTGGCGGTTTCCGGCGTGCGCGCTATCTCGGCCACCATGTTCAGCGCGATGGGCTTCACGGCGCTGCCGCAATAGCCGCCGTGGGTGCTGCGGTCACCGACGATGGGATGCGCGACCATGCGGTCGAGATCCAGATGGGTGATGGAGTTGATGGTGTTGATCAGCGAGACGGCATCGGCGCCGCCACGCCAGGCGGCCTTGGCCGGTTCACGCACGTCGGTGATGTTGGGGGTCAGTTTGACGATCACCGGCAGCGAGCTGTAGGTCTTGCACCAGCGCGTGACCTGCTCGACATACTCCGGCACCTGGCCCACCGCCGCGCCCATGCCGCGTTCCGGCATGCCGTGGGGGCAGCCGAAGTTGAGTTCGATGCCGTCACAGCCGGTGGCCTCGACCTGCGGCAGGATGGTCTTCCAGGCCTCTTCCTCGCACGGCACCATCAGCGAGACGATCAGCGCGCGGTCCGGCCAGTCCTTCTTGACCTGGGTGATCTCGCGCAGGTTGATCTCCAGCGAGCGGTCGGTGATCAGCTCGATGTTGTTGAAGCCGCTGACCTCGCCATTCGGGCCATAGTGCGCCGAGTAGCGGGAGGAGACGTTCACCGCCGCCGGGTCTTCACCCAGCGTCTTCCAGACCACACCACCCCAGCCGGCCTCGAAGGCGCGCACCACGTTGTAGGCCTTGTCGGTGGGCGGAGCGCTGGCCAGCCAGAAGGGGTTGGGGGCGCGGATGCCGGCGAAGTTGACCGACAGATCGGCCTTGTAGCTGGCGACGTGATCGCCGCTTGATCCAGCACCTGCCGGGTGGGCGTTGTCGTCATTGAGCGGGGTATGAATGGTCATCAGGCGGCCTCCACCTTGAGCATCAGATCGTGATGGATGGCCTCGGCGGCCAGCTTGCCGTGGGCGACGGCTTGAACGGTCAGGTCCTGCCCGCGGGCGATGCAGTCACCGCCGGCATAGACGCCGGGCAGACTGGTGCGCAGCATCTCGTCCACCTCTATCTTGGCCCCCTCGCGGGCCAGCCCTGCGGCATGCGCATCGCTCAGGCTCGCGTCATCGAAGCCCTGACCGATGGCGGTGAAGACCCCATCGCAGGCCAGCGTGAAGATCTCGCCGGTATCGACGAGGCGGCCATCCTCGACCCGCGTGCGCGCGAACTGCATCGCGCTGAGCGCGGCGTCATCACCTTCTTCGCTTCTACCACTATCGTTTGCCACATCGATCGCCAGCGGGCGCGCCCAGGTGTGGATCATCACGCCATTGGCGCGCGCGATTTCCTGCTCGTGATGGGTGGCGGACATCTGCTCCTCGCCACGCCGGTAGACCAGATCCACTGTCTGCGCGCCGAGGCGCCTGGCCTGCACCGCGATATCGATGGCGGTGTTGCCGGCGCCGATCACCACGGCGTGCCTGGGCACCGCCAGGGCGTTCAGTTCGCCACTCTGGCGCAGCACCTTGATGAAGTCGGTGGCCGCCATCAGGCCGCTGGCATCTTCGCCGGTCAGGCCGAGGGCATGGCTGGTGCCAAGGCCGAGGCCCAGGAAGACGCTGTCGAATTCGCGTGTCAGGGAGGCCAGTGCCAGGTTGTCGCCGAGGCGCTGGCCGTGGCGGATCTCGATGCCGCCGATCTCGAGCAGGAATTCGACCTCGCGGGCGGCGAAGTCATCGGTCAGCTTGTAGCGGGCGATGCCGTATTCGTTGAGACCGCCGGCCTTTTCCTCGGCCTCGAAGATCACCACGTCGTGGCCGAAACGTGCCAGGCGATGGGCGCAGGAAAGCCCGGCTGGCCCGGCGCCGACCACGGCGATACGCCGGCCGGTGCTGGCGCCACGCGTGAATGGATGGGCTTCGAACTGGGCGTTGTCCAGCGCATGTCGCTGCAGCAGGCCGATCAGCACCGGCTGGCACTCATCGCCCTGATTGCGCACGCAGGACTGCTCGCAGAGGATCTCGGTGGGGCAGACGCGGGCGCAGCTGCCACCGAGGATATTGGCATCCAGAATCTCGCTGGCGGCGCCTTCGAGATTGTCATCGTGGATACGGCGAATGAAGGTCGGGATGTCGATGCTGGTCGGGCAGGCCTTGATGCAAGGTGCATCGTAGCAGTACAGACAGCGCGAGCTCTCGATGAAGGCCTGGCGCTTGCTGAGCGCCGGATGCAGGTCTGTGAAACGCGCACTCAGCGCCTCTTCCGCGAGCCCGCTCGGGGCCCAGTGGGAAGGAGTGGAGGATGTGGTCACGGTGTGGCTCCTGCCCGCGCTCAGGCGCGGGGTCGTTGTTGTTGGTCTTGCAGGCGAGTCGGGTTGCGCTTCTTGACTGGCAGCGGCTTGTTTGGAAGTGCTAAGGGACCGGCAGCGCGTCAGGTGCGCCGCCAGGCCGTCGTTCAGCCGTGTCGTACTGGTCTCAGCCGTTCGTACTGGTCTCAGGTGGGCCGTTCGCCGACCGTCAGCTGCGATCCACGGCGCTGACGACGTTGCTCTCGGCGCGGGCCTTGAGCTGGTCGAACACGCTGGGGTAGGCCGGACGCTCGACATACTGGCCGTGACCGCGCTTGGCATGCAGTTCGCCATCGCGCCATGCCCAGTCGCCGCGGCTGATGGTGTGGCGCGGAATGCCCTTGACGGTGCGGCCTTCGAAGATGTTGAAGTCGATGTTCTGGTGGTGGGTCTTGGCCGAGATGGTGCGTTCGGCGTTGGGGTCCCAGACCACGATGTCGGCGTCGCTGCCGACGCGGATCGCGCCCTTGCGCGGATAGAGATTGAAGATCTTGGCGGCATTGGTGGAGGTCAGGCCGACGAAGTCCTCGGCGGAGAAGCGCCCGGTGTTGACGCCTTCGTGCCACAGCATCGCCATGCGGTCCTCGACCCCGGCGGTGCCGTTGGGAATCTTCGAGAAGTCGTCCTTGCCCATCTCCTTCTGCTCGGCGCAGAAACAGCAGTGATCGGTGGCGGTGGTCTGCAGGTCTCCGGACTGGATGCCGCCCCACAGCGCCTGGCGGTGCTCCAGCGAGCGGAACGGCGGGCTCATCACGTGGCCGGCCGCGAATTCCCAGCTCTTGTTCTGATAGACCTCTTCATCGATCAGCAGATGGCCTGCCAGCACCTCGCCGTAGACCGGCTGACCGTGCTCGCGGGCGTAGCGGATCTCCTCCAGCGCATCGGCGGTGGAGACGTGGACCAGATACACCGGCGTGCCCAGGGTGCCGGCGATGCGGATGGCGCGGCTGGCGGCCTCGCCCTCGACCTGCGGCGGGCGTGACAGCGGATGCGCCTCCGGGCCGGTGATGCCGTCGGCCAGCAGCTTCTGCTGCAGGTGATAGACCAGCTCGCCGTTCTCGGCATGCACGGTGGGAATCGCGCCCAGCTCCAGGCAGCGCGCGAAGCTCGAGACGAGGGTGTCGTCCGGCGCCATGATGGCGTTCTTGTAGGCCATGAAGTGCTTGAAGCTGTTGACGCCGTAATCGGCGACCAGCGTCGCCATGTCCTGGCTGACGCTCTCGTCCCACCAGGTGACGGCGACGTGGAAGCTGTAGTCGCAGCACGACTTCTCGGCCCATTCGCGCCAGGTGTGATAGGCCTCCATCAGCGGTTGCTGCGGGGAGGGGATCACGAAATCGATGATCATGGTGGTGCCGCCGGCCAGCGCCGCGGCGGTGCCGGTCTGGAAGTCCTCGCTGGCCACGGTGCCCATGAAGGGCAGCTGCATGTGGGTGTGCGGGTCGATGCCGCCGGGCATCACCAGACAGCCGCTGGCGTCGATCACTTCGCAGTCGTCCGGTACGTCCAGGTCGGTGCCGATGGCGGTGATGGTCTCGCCGTCACACAGCACATCGGCGGTGTAGCGCTCTTCGTGGGTCTGGATGCTGCCGCCCTTGATCAGGATTGCCATGAGTCTCTCCCGGCCGCATCGCGCGGCCTTGTCCGGCATTGAGTGTCAGGTCGTCTTGTTGTTGTCGTGCGGGTCGTCAGTCCGTCACTCGCCATCGGTGAGGCGGGTATAGGCGTCCGGGCGACGGTCGCGGAAGAACTGCCAGTTGTTGCGCACCTCGCGCACCATCGCCATGTCGAGGTCGTGGATCAGCAGCTCATCCTCGGTGGCGCTGGCCTGGGCTTCGATCTGGCCACGCGGATTCACGAAGTAGGAGGAGCCGTAGAACTCGCCGATATCCCAGGGCTGTTCATGGCCGACGCGGTTGATGGCGGCGATGTAGCAGCCATTGGCGGCGGCGGAGGCGGGTTGCTCCAGCTCCCACAGATATTGGGAGAGGCCCGCGACGGTGGCGGAGGGGTTGAAGATGATCTCGGCGCCATTGAGCGCCAGCGCACGCCAGCCTTCCGGGAAGTGGCGGTCGTAGCAGATGTAGACGCCGATGCGCCCGTAGGCGGTGTCGAAGACCGGCCAGTCGGACTTGCCCGGCTTGAAGAAGAATTTCTCCCAGAAGCCCGCCACCTGCGGGATGTGGGTCTTGTGATACTTGCCCAGATAGCTGCCGTCGGCATCGATGACGGCGGCGGTGTTGTAGTACACCCCCGGCTGCACTTCCTCGTAGATGGGCACGATGATCACCATCTGATGCTTCTTCGCGTACTGCTGCATCAGGGTGACGGTGGGGCCGTCGGGCACGCGCTCGGCGGCGGCATACCACTTGGCATCCTGGCTCGGGCAGAAATAGGGCTGATTGAAGACTTCCTGGAAGCACAGGATCTTGACGCCTGCCTCACCGGCCTGGTCGATCAGCGGCAGGTGGGCCTCGTTCATGGCATCGCGGATCTGCGCGGGCTCGAGGTCGGTGGAGACGTTGAGTCCCATCTGGATGACGGCGCAGCGCAGCTTGCCGGCATCCTCGGTATAGGAGATGCGGGAATCGTTCGACATGTCTTCCTCATCGGGCGCTTGGCGCCGGTTGTTGTTGTCTTCAATGAGTGCTGGTGGGCTGAACGGGTGGGCAGGGATAGCGCGAAATGGCCCCAGGAAAATCACGCCGCCTGCCTGGCAAGTCTGCATGCCGCTGGCAGGCGTCATGGGTCAGGAAAGGTCCGATTTAAATCCTGTCTCACCAGTCAGCTTAATGAACATTAGACAGTGTTCCCGCGTTCGGCAAGATGAAGTGTCAAATAAAGTCTTGTGGATTTATCTTGTTGTTATCAAAGAGTTTTTATCCCAGAAAAGACCATGTTTCACCATTGTGGTGCCTGGAGAATCAGCGTGGTTCACGTGATTTTCAAGGGAAAAGGCGATGCACAACAGTGGCTTGTGATTGTTTGCGGGGACATTTCGCAAGACCGCCTTGCACCAGCTTGGAACCTGACCATACTGACAGTTGGCGCGAACACGGCTTGTCGCCACCTGACAGGCGTCATGCATGAAAATACGCGCCATTGCATCTCAAGTTGTCTTGCAAGACAGGTTTGATTTGTCGGCAATAATCCGGCCGGCGGCATGCGATTTGCCACAGGGTTTTGCACACGAACTGCCCAAGGTGTTTCTTCTACACGGCCTGCCACAGATTCGTCTGCCGCAGAATCTTCTGCATCAGAATCTTCTGCATGCAGTGCCGAATGAAGTGTGCCTGATGAAGTGTGCCGAACGGGGAGGAGCGAAGAGGAGTCAGGAAAGCGACGGAGAAGGTGAGGAAGACAGGAAACGACAAGTGACACAAGGCAAGCGCAGTGCATCACCCTCAACAATAACAACAGCTGAACAGGTGAGGACTCATGGCCCCGACACAGACGCGCTCGCACATGGTGCGCAGCAATGAGGAAATGATCGAGCTGGTGGTGGCACAGGATGTCGCCCGCAGCCCGCGTTACAACGAGGATATCGCGCCGACCAAGAGTGCCGAGCGCACCTGGTCGCGCTGGAACATCGCCGCACTGTGGGTCGGCATGTCGATCTGCGTGCCGACCTATACCCTGGGTGGCGTCCTGACCGCCTACTTCGGCCTGAGCGTCGGCGAGGCGCTGTTCACGATTCTGGTCGCCAACCTGGTGGTACTGATTCCGCTGACTCTCAATGCCTTCCCCGGCACGCGCTTCGGGATTCCCTTCCCGGTGGTACTGCGCTCCTCCTTCGGCATCATCGGCTCCAACGTGCCATGCATGATTCGCGCGGTGGTCGCCTGTGGCTGGTTCGGTATCCAGACGATGTTCGGCGGGCTGGCGATCCACCTGCTGCTGTCGAGCCTCTCGGCCGACTGGAAGGCGCTGGGTGGGGTAGGCGAGGTCATCGGCTTCTTCGTGTTCTGGGCGCTAAACCTGTTCGTGGTGATTCGCGGCGCGGAATCCATCAAGTGGCTGGAGACGCTCTCCGCGCCCTTGCTGCTGGCGGTGGGTGTCGGCCTGATGGTGTGGGCGCTGCCGCATACCTCGATCAGCGAGCTGCTGGCCCAGCCGCCGAATCGTCCCGAAGGCGATGGCGTGGCCAGCTACTTCATGGCGGGCCTGACCGCGATGGTCGGCTTCTGGGCGACGCTGTCGCTGAACATTCCTGACTTCAGCCGTTACGCGAAGAGCCAGAAGGACCAGATCGTCGGTCAGATCATCGGCCTGCCGCTGACGATGTTCTTCTTCGCGGCGCTCGGCGTGGTGCTGACCGCGGCGTCCAGCTCGCTGGTGGGCGAGACCATCTCCGACCCGGTCAACCTGATCGGTCGTATCGACAGCCCCGGCTGGGTCGCCATCGCCATGGTGCTGATCATCATCGCGACGCTCTCCACCAATACCGCGGCCAACATCGTCTCGCCGACCAATGACTTCCAGAACATCGCGCCGAAATTGATCAACCAGACGCGCGGCGTGCTGCTGACCGGGCTGGTCGGGGTGCTGCTGATGGGCTTCGAGCTGATCAAGAAGATGGGCTGGATCGTCTCGGACGTGAGTCTCGAGAGCCTCTATTCCAACTGGCTGCTGGGCTATTCGAGCCTGCTGGGGCCGATCGCGGGGATCATGATCGTCGACTACTTCGTGATCCGTCGTCAGTCCTTTGATCTGCCGGCACTCTATCTGGATGGCAGCACCTATCCGGCCTTCAATCCGGCGGGCTTCATCGCCTTCTTCGTGCCGGTGGGACTGACGGTGATCAGCTTCTCGCAGCCCGGACTGTCCTGGTTCTACGACTACGGCTGGTTCACCGGCTCGCTGCTGGGCGCACTGGTCTACTTCGTTTCCAGCAAGCTGCTGGTCAAGGCGCCGCCGGTGCACCTGCCGGAGGCGGTGCCGGGCAGCGGAGCGCAACGCGCCTGACGCCGCTGGTGAACACGGTGAGTACAACGACAGACGGGCTGCCCATCGGCAGCCCGTCTATCGTTTGTCGTCTATCGTCTATCGTCTGTCGGGGGTGTCAGCCCGCGAGTCCGGGAATGCCGTGCTCGAAGCGCTCGACCATGAAGTCGACGAACTGGCGCACCTTGGGCGAGAGGTGACGATGGCGGGGATAGACGATCCACACCCCGGTATCGCGCACCTGGTACTCATTGAGCACCGAGATCAGCTTGCCGCTGGCCAGGTGGGGCGCGACGTAATAGTCGGGAATCTGGGCAAGGCCAAGGCCCTTGAGCGTGGCGTCCAATAGCGCCGGACCGGAGTTGGCCTGCCAGCTGCCGGTGATGCGCACCTCACGACGCTGGCCCTCGACCTCGAACAGCCACTCGCGCTTGGAGCCGGCCAGACAGCGGTGGCTGGAGAGCTCGGCCAGCGTGTGCGGGCGCGGCGCCTGCTGGAAGTAGTCATGCGAGGCGACGACGAATTCGCGGCGGTCCACCAGCCGCCTTGCGATCAGCGAGGAGTCCTTGAGCACGCCCATGCGGATGGCGACGTCGAAGCCCTCGTCGATCAGTTCCACCGGACGGTTGGTGAAGTGCATCTGCACTTCCAGTTGCGGGTGCAGCAGCTGGAAGTCGTTGACCAGCGGCGCGACGTAGCGCTCGCCGAAGGTGGTGGCGCTGGTCAGCTTGAGCACGCCGCTGGGGCGGGCATGAAAGTCACCGATGGCCTGTTCGGCGGCGCGGAAGCCATCGAAGAGGTGATGGCAGTGCTCGAAATACACCTGTCCGGCATCGGTGAGACGCGTCTGACGGGTGGTGCGGTAGAGCAACTGGGTATCGAGCTGGGCTTCCAGCTGGCTGATCAGACGACTGACATGTGAGCTGGACACCCCGAGATGACGGGCGGCACCGGAAAATGAGCCGATTCTGACGACTTCCACGAAGGCTTCGATACGGTCCCAGCGCTGCATGCTGGCTCCTCTTTCATTGTTGTTGAGTGGCAATAATCATCTGAGTGCCGACGGCTTAATCCCACCCGCATGACTGCGTAGACTGTGTTCCATGCCAAGCCCGCAAGGATGAACCGCAAGGACGAGCCCAGTGCCTGTCGCGTGGGGAGTCCCTCGGGCGACTCATCCATGCAACCTGTCAGGTGCTGCTACCTTTCAGGGTGGCCTCCGTGGTGATCGTCACCACACCAGGGGGCATGAGATTGGCAGCCAGTTTACCGCTATTGATGCTCACTAGGAGAGATTCATGAAATCACGTGCTGCGATTGCGCTGGAAGCCGGCAAGCCGCTGGAACTGGTCGAGATCGATGTCGAAGGGCCGAAGGCCGGTGAGGTGCTGGTACGCATCGTCAATACCGCCGTCTGTCACACCGATGCGTTCACCCTGTCCGGCGCAGACCCGGAAGGCCTGTTCCCGTCCGTACTGGGCCACGAAGGCGCCGGTATCGTCGAGGAAGTGGGCGAGGGCGTGACTGGCCTGGTGCCGGGCGACCACGTCATTCCGCTCTATACCGCGGAATGCGGCAAGTGCAAGTTCTGCCTCTCCGGCAAGACCAACCTGTGCAGCGCCGTGCGTGCCACCCAGGGTCGCGGCCTGATGCCGGACGGCACCTCGCGCTTCTCCCTCGATGGCAAGATGCTGCACCACTACATGGGCACCTCTACCTTCTCCGAATACACCGTGGTGCCGGAAGTCTCGCTGGCCAAGGTGTCCAAGGAAGCGCCGCTGGACAAGATCTGCCTGCTGGGCTGTGGCGTCACCACCGGTATCGGCGCGGTGATGAACACCGCCAAGGTCGAGCCGGGCTCTACCGTCGCCATCTTCGGCCTCGGTGCCATCGGTCTGGCCGCCATCCAGGGCGCGGTGATGGCCAAGGCGTCGCGCATCATCGCCATCGACATCAATGAAGACAAGTTCGACCTGGCCCGCAAGTTCGGCGCCACCGACTTCGTCAACCCGAGCAAGCTGTCCGTGCCGGTCCAGGAAGCCATCGTCGACATGACCGACGGCGGCGTCGACTACTCCTTCGAGTGCATCGGCAACGTCAATGTCATGCGTGCGGCGCTCGAATGCGCGCACAAGGGCTGGGGCGAATCCATCATCATCGGCGTCGCCGGTGCCGGTGAAGAGATCTCCACCCGTCCGTTCCAGCTGGTGACCGGGCGCGTCTGGAAAGGCTCCGCCTTCGGTGGCGTCAAGGGCCGTACCGAACTGCCGGGCTACGTCGACCGTTATATGGACGGCGCGATCAATCTGGACGACTTCATCACTCACCAGATGCCGTTCGAGAAGATCAACGAATCCTTCGATCTGCTGCACGAAGGCAAGTCGATCCGTACCGTGCTGAGCTTCTGATCCGGGGCTGAACTGCCGCCGGGCAACACGGAAGCACCTGTTGCCCGGTGAGGTCTGGAACGCGAAACGGCGTCGGCTTGCCGACGCCGTTTTCATGGGCGATATCACAAGGGAGAGCATGATGACCGCGACCGAACAACTCGAGCTGGTCAGCGCCAACAAGGTGCATGGCGGCTGGCTCAAGCGTTACCGTCACCGCAGCGGCAGCCTGGATTGCGACATGGTGTTCGCCATCTATCTGCCGCCCCAGGCCGAACAGGGCCCGGTGCCGATGCTGTGGTGGCTGTCGGGGCTGACCTGCACCGACGAGAACTTCATGCAGAAGGCCGGCGCGCAGAAGAAGGCGGCGGAGCTGGGCATCGCCCTGATCTGCCCGGACACCAGTCCGCGCGGCGTCAATCTGGACGGCGAAGACGACAGCTACGACTTCGGCAGTGGCGCAGGCTTCTACGTCAATGCCACCCGCGAGCCGTGGGCGCGTCATTACCGCATGTATGACTACGTCACCGAGGAGCTGCCGGCGCTCGTCAAGCGTCACTTCCCGGTGGATGGCGAGCGTGAGTCGATCTCCGGTCACTCCATGGGCGGCCACGGCGCGCTGATCTGCGCGCTGAAGAATCCGGGCCGCTATCGTTCGGTCTCGGCCTTCGCGCCGATCGTCAATCCTATGGCCTGCCCGTGGGGCGAGAAAGCCTTCAGCGGCTATCTCGGCGATGACCGCGCCCAGTGGGCGCAGTGGGACACCTGCGAGCTGGTCAAGCAGGCGAGCAAGAGCGGCGCCGCGCGTCAGGAGCTGTTCGTCGAGCAGGGCGAGAGTGATCAGTTCCTCGAGGAGCAGCTCAAGCCGGAGCGCCTGGAGGCGGTCTGCGCCGAGCTGGATCACCCGCTGATCCTGCGTCGCCAGCCGGGCTACGACCACAGCTACTTCTTCATGGCCAGCTTCATCGATGAGCATCTTGCCTACCACGCGAAACACCTCCTTTGAGGTGTGAGTGTGGTAGCTGGTAGAGATGAATAGACACGCGAAACACCTCCTTTGAGGTGTGAGTGTGGTCGCCGGTAGAAATGAAAAGG
>NZ_CFDJES010000021.1:21256-28465 GCF_983723665.1 Cobetia sp.
CACGCGAAACACCTCCTTTGAGGTGTGAGTGTGGTCGCCGGTAGAAATGAAAAGGCACGCGAAGTACCTGCTTTGAGGTGAGCCTCAGGCGTTGAGGTGTGAGAGTGCCAATCGCAGCTGATCGCTCGCCGAGCAGAGACACTGCGTGAAAGACAGAAACGACAGTCCCGCTACCGATTGATGGATAGCGGGACTGTCGTTTTTTCGTCATGAGAAGCGGCGTTTTTCAGAACTCCAAGGCATGAAAGCCCGTTCTGGTGGCGTTTGCTTATGCTGCGTCAGTGGTAGCCAACTCAGGCGTTATTCTGTGCCGTACGGCAACGATGATTTGCTGCACAGCGGCGATAAAGTCACTGCGCCAGGCAGGCGCGATGGTTTACTGTCGAGAGGTGGACAACGCACGACGTCCAGGCAGTGAATCACGACATCCCTGACGCTATCGGAATTGCAGAGGTCGCTTATTGACCTCCCCCTGATGGGGCCGATCGCCGATGTCGTCGCTGCTGGAGCTGACCCCTCAGGGTTTGCTCCCTGCTGAGACCCAATAACGATAATACTGCGGACCCCCGCCGGCCTCATCAGGCCACGGGAGAGGGCATCACGAGGCCCCGGTCTGCCACTCAAGCAGATATAGAGAAGGACTCCCCTCATGGCATTGACCAGTGGCCGTTTCGCCCGCCCGTACGAAGCTCACTCATCCGCTGCAGGAATGGCCGGCGAGACGCGCCAGCCGCAGACCATCGGCTTCCTGCTGCTCGACAGCTTCACGCTCATCTCGCTGGCCTCGGCGGTGGAACCGCTGCGCATGGCCAATCAGCTGGCCGGACGCGAGCTGTACCGCTGGTATACCGTGACGCTGGAAGGCGCCCCCGTGCGTGCCAGCGATGGTCTGCAGGTCACGCCCGATACCTCCACCGAGGCCTGCCCGCCGCTGGATATCGTCATCGTGTGCGGTGGCGTCGGCATCCAGCGCTCCGTGCATCGCCCGCATGTCAGCTGGCTGCAGGCGCAGGCACGTGCCGGCCGCAAGCTGGGCGCCGTCTGTACCGGCAGCTGGGCGCTGGCCCAGGCGGGGCTGCTCGAAGGCCATGAGACCAGCATCCATTGGGAGTGTCTGGCCGCGATGCAGGAAGCCTTCCCGCGCGTGCCGTTGACCACACGACTGTTCTCCATCGATCAGGACCGCGCCACGGCCTCCGGCGGTACCGCGCCGATGGACATGATGCTGACCATGATCGGTCGCGAGCATGGCCGCGAACTGGCGGCGGGCATCTCCGAGATGTTCATCTGCGATCGCGTGCGTGGCGAGCAGGACCAGCAGCGCGTGCCGCTCAAGCATGTGCTGGGCACCACCCAGCCCAAGCTTCTGGAAATCGTCGCGCTGATGGAGGCCAATCTGGAAGAGCCCATCGGCCTGGACGAGCTGGCGCACTATGTCGATGTCTCGCGCCGTCAGCTGGAGCGGCTGTTCCAGCGGTATCTGCACTGCTCGCCGTCGCGCTACTACCTCAAGCTGCGCCTGACCCGCGCGCGTCAGCTGCTCAAGCAGACGGCGCTGTCGATCATCGAGGTGGCCTCGGCCTGCGGCTTCGTGTCCACGCCGCACTTCTCCAAGTGCTACCGCGAGTACTTCGGCATGCCGCCGCGTGACGAGCGCATCGGTGGCGAGCGCAGTGTCAGCGTGCTGGAGGTGCCGTGTCGCGCCGATGGCGATCACCAGCTGACCGGTGTCGCCAGTCTGGAAGGGCTGCTGCACCAGTCGATCGGCCAGAGCATGGTCGGCAATGCGCCCCTGCAACCGGCCAGCGAGTCCCCCGTCTCCTCGGCGATTCTGGCACTGGCCAATGCGCGCGGTGAGCCGACCTACGCCAGCGTGCGTCTGCAGGGCTGACGCCGCCGACTGACACCAGCCTCCCGCAACGTCCAACGCCTCTGCCGCTCCGGCAGGGGCGTTGTCGTTTTCACAGGAGCCACCGGCACGCTCTGGTACACTCGATGACACCAGGAAGCAGTGGCTGACACGACAATGGCTCGGCGGCGAGCCACGACACGCACGACAGGGGACGGCAAGGGATGGCACGAGGACAGCAACGCAGGCAGGAAGGCACGGAGCGTGTGGCGGGTGCTCGGCGCGGGGCGACACGCCGTCCGACGCCGAGTGCCGGCATGCGCCCGATGGAGCGCCTGCGCTGGCTGGCGGTGTGGGCATTCAAGGTCGTCGCCTGCTGGATGGTGGCCTGCATCGGCCTGGTGGTATTGCTGCGCTTCGTGCCGCTGCCGGTGTCGATGGTGATGCTCGAGAAGTGGGGCTATGGCCTGGTCACCGGCGAGCCGATGGCACTGCAGCATGACTGGGTGCCGATGGAGCAGATTTCCAACAATGCCCGTCTGGCGGTGATCGCCTCGGAAGACCAGAAATTCCCCGATCACTACGGCTTCGATGTCGATCAGATCGTCAAGGCCATCGATGCACGGCTGGCCGGTGAGCGTCTGCGTGGCGCCAGTACCATCAGCCAGCAGACCGCCAAGAATGTCTTCCTGTGGAACGGGCGCAGCTGGGTGCGCAAGGGGCTGGAGGTCTGGTTCACCATCCTGATCGAGATGATCTGGCCCAAGGAGCGCATTCTCGAGGTCTACCTGAATGTCGCCGAATGGGGGCCGGGGGTCTTCGGCGTCGAGGCCGCGGCCGAGCATCACTTCAATACCGATGCCGCCAGCCTTTCCGCCTACCAGGCCAGTCTGCTGGCGGCGGTATTGCCCAACCCGATCCGCTTCAATGCCGGCAAGCCCTCGGCCTATATCCAGCGCCGTGCCAGCTGGACGCGCCGTCAGATGAACAATCTCGGCATGGGCTACTTGAAGCGTCTGGAACAGCCGCGTGGCTGGCTGAGCTGGGACCTGCTGCCTTCGCTCAAGGAGCTGTCCCCCGCGCATTGACCGGCCTGACGCTTCACCATCGGCTGTCCCACGACGCCCCGGCTCTCTCGAGTCGGGGCGTCGTCGTTTCAGAAACGACAGCCCTGACGCGATTCGATAGCCACGGGTCGCATCTGGCGTCAGAGGGGAAAGAGGGCAGGACTATGCTGGCACAGCCTGCTGGAGATCGTGTTCCGGCAGGCCCTGTCCGCCGGGTACGGGCAGTGACCTGACTTCCAGAGCCGCCTGCCCAGCGCCGGAGCGACATGATGTCTGAATTCTCCTCCTCCTTCGGTGGGTCCGATGCGGCCCGCGCCCTGCACGATGACAGCATCGTCATCGATGGTCTGGTGATCGCCAAGTGGCAGCGCGAGCTGTTCGAGGACATGCGCAAGGGCGGTCTGACCGCTGCCAACTGCACTGTCTCGGTCTGGGAAGGCTTCCAGGCGACCGTCAACAACATCGTCAAGAGCAACCAGCTGATCGCCGAGAGCAGCGATCTGGTCTGCGTGGCGCGCACGGCCGCCGACATCCGCGCCGCCAAGGCCGCCGGCAAGACCGGCATCATCTACGGCTTCCAGAATGCCAACGCCTATGAAGACCAGATCGGCTATGTCGATGTCTTCAAGCAGCTCGGCGTGGGCATCGTGCAGATGTGCTACAACACCCAGAATCTGGTCGGCACCGGCTGCTACGAGCGCGACGGCGGTCTGTCCGGCTTCGGCCGCGAGATGGTCGCCGAGATGAACCGTGTCGGCGTGATGTGTGATCTCTCCCACGTTGGCTCGAAGACCTCCGAGGAAGTCATCCTCGAGTCCAGGGTACCTGTCTGCTATTCCCACTGCGCGCCGGCCGGTCTCAAGGACCACCCGCGCAACAAGTCCGATGCCGAGCTGCGCTTCATCGCCGAACACGGCGGCTTCGTCGGCGTCACCATGTTCACTCCCTTCCTCAAGGCCGGCGTCAACGCCACCGTCGACGACTACGTCGAGGCCATCGAATACGTGATGAACCTGGTCGGCGAGGATGCCATCGGCATCGGCACCGACTTCACCCAGGGTCACGGCCAGGACTTCTTCGAGTGGTTGACCCACGACAAGGGCTACGCCCGTCGTCTCACCAACTTCGGCAAGATCGTCAATCCGGAAGGCATCCGCACCATCGGCGAGTTCCCCAATCTGACCGAGGCGCTGCTGCGTCGCGGCATGAGCGAGCATCAGGTACGCAAGATCATGGGCGAGAACTGGCTGCGCACGCTGGAAAATGTCTGGGGCGGCTGAGTCTGGCTGCCTGTGCCCTTTATTGATCGCTCTTGCTTGATCTCTCTTTCCTGATCTCTCTTTTGCAATTCCCTCAAGCCCCCTTTGGAGGACACCGACATGAGCAAGATGGCCCCTGAACTGCCGATCGAAGTGGATAGCGAGACTGGCGTCTGGACGTCCGATGCGCTGCCGATGCTGTACGTGCCGCGCCACTTCTTCATCAACAACCATGTCGCGGTGGAAGAGGCGCTGGGCGTGGAGAAATACGCCGAGATTCTCTATCACGCCGGCTACAAGAGCGCCTGGCACTGGTGCGAGAAGGAAGCCGAGCTGCATGGCCTGGTCGGCGTGGAAGTCTTCGAGCACTACATGAAGCGCCTGTCGCAGCGCGGCTGGGGTCTGTTCATCACCGAGGAGATCGATCTGGAGCGCGGTACCTGCAAGGTGCGCCTGGAACACTCCTGCTTCGTCTATCAGCAGGGCAAGACAGGTACCAAGCTCGAGTACATGTTCACCGGCTGGTTCGCCGGCGCGATGGACCAGATTCTGGCTGCGCGTGGCAGCGAGCTGCGCACCGTCGCCGTGCAGACCCAGAGCGGCGGTGAGGAAGGCTGTGACGTGGGGTATTTCGAGGTCGCTCCCGGAACAGTGTGACGTTTTCGGATCCGCCACTCTCTATTCCATGGCTCGGGCCAAGGCCAAGGCCCAGGCCCGGCCCAGGCAAAAGGCAACAGCACAAGCCGGCTGCCCGATCATCTCTCTGTCACGACACTCACCACCCACAACAACGACAACGCAACGCCTGAGCGCCGCCTTTCCTGACATGCAAGACGCCTGACGCCGACCCCGCCGCCACCAGCAACGACTCGTGGCGGCGGGCAGGCCAGGCCAGCGTGACGAGGCGGCGCTCTCCCCGGCGAGGAGCTCTCACCATGGCATTCGACGCACTCTTCCAGCCGATCGAGATCGGCAAGCTGACCATCCGCAACCGCGTCGTCAGTACCGCCCACGCCGAGGTGTATGCCACCGATGGCGGCATGACCACCGAGCGCTACGTGCGCTACTACGAAGAGAAGGCCAAGGGCGGGTGTGGCCTGTGCATCTGTGGTGGCTCCTCGGTGGTCTCCATCGACAGCCCGCAGGGCTGGTGGAGCTCCGTCAATCTGTCGACCGACCGCATCATTCCGCATTTCCAGAATCTGGCCGATGCCGTGCACAAGCATGGCGGCAAGATCATGATCCAGATTACCCACATGGGCCGTCGCTCGCGCTGGGACGGCTTCGACTGGACCTCGCTGATGTCACCGTCCGGCATCCGCGAGCCGGTGCACCGCTCCACCTGCAAGACCATCGAGGTGGAGGAGATCCAGCGCATCATCGCCGATTTCGCCCAGGCGGCGCGGCGTGCCAAGGAAGGCGGCCTGGACGGCGTCGAGCTGTCCGCCGTGCACCAGCACCTGATCGACCAGTTCTGGAGCCCGCGCGTCAACAAGCGCACCGATGAGTGGGGCGGCAGCTTCGAGGGCCGCATGAAGTTCGGCCTCGAGGTGCTCAAGGCGGTGCGTGCCGAAGTCGGCGACGACTTCGTGGTCGGCATGCGCATCTGTGGCGATGAATTCCATCCCGATGGCCTGTCCCACGACGACATGAAGCAGATCGCGGCCTATTACGATGCCACCGGTCTGCTCGACTTCTTCGGCGTGATCGGCTCCGGCTGTGATACCCACAACAGCCTCGCCAACGTCATTCCCAACATGTCCTACCCGCCGGAACCCTTCCTGCACCTGGCCTCCGGCATCAAGGAAGTCGTCTCGATTCCGGTGATCCACGCCCAGAACATCAAGGACCCCAACCAGGCCGAGCGCATCCTGGAAGGCGGCTATGTCGACATGGTCGGCATGACCCGCGCCCACATCGCCGACCCGCACATCATCGCCAAGATCAAGATGGGCCAGCTCGACCAGATCAAGCAGTGCGTCGGCGCCAACTACTGCATCGACCGCCAGTATCAAGGCCTCGACGTGCTGTGCATCCAGAATGCCGCCACCTCACGCGAATACATGGGCCTGCCGCATCAGATCGAGAAGACCAGCGGCCCGGTGCGCAAGGTCGTCATCGTCGGCGGTGGTCCGGCCGGCATGGAGGCAGCCCGCGTGTGCGCCGAACGCGGCCACGACGTGACGCTGTTCGAGGCCCGTGACGAGCTGGGCGGCCAGATCACCATCGCCGCCAAGGCGCCGCAGCGCGATCAGATCGCCGGCATCACGCGCTGGTATCAGCTGGAACTGGCGCGCCTGAAGGTTGACCTGCGCCTGGGCACGCGGGCCGATGAGACCACCATCCGTGACCTGCGCGGCGATGTGGTGATTCTCGCGGTGGGCGGTCGTCCGTTCATGGACCAGTTCGCGTCCTGGGGCTACGACGAAGACCCGGCCAAGAGCCTGATCGTCTCCTCATGGGACGTATTGGACGGGCGCGTCGCACCGGGCAGCAACGTGCTGATCTACGACAGCATCTGCGAGTTCTCCGGGGTCTCGGTGGCCGACTATCTGGCCGACAAGGGCGCCAGGGTCGAGATCGTCACCGACGACATCAAGCCGGGTGCGGCGGTCGGCGGCACCACCTTCCCGACCTACTACCGCAGCCTGTATGCCAAGGAAGTCGTGATGACCTCCGACATGGTACTGCATGAGGTCTATCGCGAAGGCGAGGGCCTGGTGGCGGTGCTCGAGAACGAATACACCGGCACGCTGGAAGAGCGCGTCGTCGATCAGATCGTGGTCGAGAACGGCGTACGCCCGGATGAGGCGCTCTACTACGCCTTCAAGGACGGCTCGCTCAACAAGGGCCAGATCGACGTCGAGTCGCTCTACGCCATCAAGCCGCAGCCGTGCCTGAGCCAGGCCACCGAGGGCAATGATTACCTGCTGTTCCGCCTCGGTGACTGCAACGCACCGCGCAACACCCACGCCGCCATCTATGACGCCCTGCGTCTGTGCAAGGACTTCTGATGACGTGATCTGCCGAGCCG
>NZ_CFDJES010000022.1:0-1235 GCF_983723665.1 Cobetia sp.
GTGGGCGGTTGGCTGTTCCAGCTCACCGGCATGCCGCTGGCGTGGATGCTGGGGCCGCTGGTCGCCAATCTGCTGGGCGCGATGGCCGGGCTGAGGCTGGGCGTACCGGACCGCCTGCGCAACCTGTTTCTGGGGGTGCTGGGGCTGACGCTGGGCGCGCGCGTCTCGCCCGAGCTGGTCTCGCACCTCTCCAGCTGGTGGTTGTCGGCGTTGCTGCTGCTGGCGGGGGTGTGGGCCTCGACGCTGGCCTGCGCCGCCTGGTATCGCCGCTGTGGTTTTGACGCCACCAGTGCGTGGTTCTCCTCGGTGCCCGGCGCGCTGACGGCGATGGTGGTGATCGGCGAGCGCATCGGTGGCGACCCGCAGCGCATCGCGGTGGCGCAATCGTTGCGGGTGCTGCTGGTGATCATGATTCTGCCGCCGCTCTATTGGGTGCTGGAAGGTGCGGCGGGCACGCCCGGCATCGGCAGCGATGTGGCGGTAAGCGGCCTGTGGCTGATCGCGGTGCTGCCGTTTCTGCTGCCCCTGGCCAGGCGACTGCGCATTCCCAATGCCTCGCTGCTGGCGCCACTGTTGCTGGCGCTGGTGCTGTCGCTTGGCGACGTGGTGCGTTTCTCGCCACCGGTATGGGGCACCGATGTCATGCAGCTGGTGCTGGGCTGCGCCATCGGGGCGCGCTTCAAGGGCCTTACGCCGCGGGTGCTGGTCGGGGTGATGGGCCAGTCGGGCGTGGCGACCCTGATCTCGCTGTCGGTGCTGGGCTGCTTTGCCGAGCTGATCCATCAGCTGATGGGCGTGCCGCGTGATGTGGCCTTTCTCGCCCTGGCGCCCGGCGGTATCGGCGAGATGGCGCTATTGGCGGTGGCGCTCGATCTCGACCCGATCTTCGTCGCCTTCCATCACCTTCTGCGCCTGATCGTCCTGATGCTGTTGCTGCCGGTGATGGCGCGTCATTTCCGCCATCGCCGAGCGCGTGAGGCGACGCAATAGCCCGTGGCGTGATCTCCCCTTGTGAGGGCGGCGATGCGCTGTTATAGTGTGCGCCTTGATCACGCCAAGTGCTTGAAGTTCAAGCGATTGGCTCGGTAGTTCACCGAATGATCATATTTGTGGTGGCCCTGTCGGTCCTCCCGCAATGCTAGGCTGCAAACCCCGCCAGGCCCGGAAGGGAGCAACGGTAGTGGCTGACGCGTGTGCCGGGATGTGGCTGATGGGGCCGCCTCCATTTCAGGGCC
>NZ_CFDJES010000022.1:1335-2764 GCF_983723665.1 Cobetia sp.
GTCATCTCCTGCCTGTCCCGAGCCCCGCTTGGCGTTTCGTCGTGCCCGCAATTCGGGGGCGCACCACGCCTGTCATCCGGCCTCGCGCCCTCAATCCTGCTGCGCAAGTGGCATCGTGCTTTGAAGCCACACGGCAAGTCGCTAGAATGAGCGCATTCTCAGCGAGGCCTCGTCATCGGTCTCCGTCTGTCGACCGTCGGGGGTAAAGCCCAGCCGGGTCGTGCAGGTTTCAGCTCATGTTTCAGATCGCCCAAGGAATGCCCCGCTCAATGAGCTATCAGGTATTGGCGCGCAAGTGGCGCCCGCGCAATTTTCACGAACTGATCGGTCAGGAGCATGTCAGCCGTGCGCTGGTCAATGCCCTCGATCAGGGGCGCCTGCACCATGCCTATCTGTTCACCGGGACCCGCGGTGTCGGCAAGACGACGCTGGCGCGCATCCTGGCCAAGTGCCTGAACTGTGAAGAGGGCGTCAGCTCCAGGCCGTGTGGCGTTTGTGGCACCTGTCGCGAGATCGATGAGGGCCGCTTCGTCGACCTGATCGAAGTCGACGCCGCCTCGCGGACCAAGGTCGAGGATACGCGTGAGCTGCTGGACAACGTCCAGTACGCGCCGACCCAGGGCCGCTACAAGGTGTACCTCATCGATGAGGTGCACATGCTGTCGACCCACAGTTTCAATGCGCTGCTCAAGACGCTGGAAGAGCCGCCGCCCCACGTGAAGTTCCTGCTCGCGACCACTGATCCGCAGAAGCTGCCGGTCACCATCCTGTCGCGCTGCCTGCAGTTCACGCTCAAGAACATGCCGCCGGTGCGCGTGGTCGAGCACCTGTCCGACATTCTCGCCCGCGAGGAAGTCAGCTTCGAGGAAGACGCGCTGTGGCTGCTCGGCAAGGCTGCCGATGGCTCGATGCGTGACGCCATGAGTCTGACCGATCAGGCGATCGCCTTCGGCCATGGTCAGGTGCGGCGCGAAGATGTCGCCGCCATGCTCGGCACGCTGGATCACCGCCATGTGCTGGCGCTGCTGGAGTGTCTGGCCTCGCTGGACGCCGCGAGTCTGCTGGCGGAGGTGGCGACACTGGCCGAGCAGGGGCCGGACTACGGCGGGGTGCTGGATGACATGGCCTCCGTCTTCCACCGTCTGGCGATCGCCCAGATGGTGCCGAGCGCACTGGACAACGGGCATGGCGACCGTGATGCGCTGCTGGCGCTGGCCAGCCGTTTCACCGGTGAAGACGTGCAGCTCTATTACCAGATCGCCCTGCAGGGGCGTGGCGACATGGCCAACGCCCCGGATGCGCGCACCGCGCTGGAAATGACGCTGCTGCGCATGCTGGCCTTCCGCCCGCAGGGCGTGCCGCGCCCGGCGCAGACGCCGCTGCCGATGACCGGCCAGGCGGAGGGTGCGAACGCGCCTGGCGCTCAAGC
>NZ_CFDJES010000022.1:2864-6926 GCF_983723665.1 Cobetia sp.
GCCGTGGCAGCGCAACCGCTGCCGGAGCCTGCTCCCGCACCGGAGCCGGCACCCGCGGCTGCTCCCACGCCGGCGCCGAGCGCCCCGAGTACCGATGGTCGCTTGAATCACGCCGCGTGGCTGGAGCTGTTCCCCTCACTGGGGCTGGGCGGCATCACGCGCAATATCGGCGCGCATTGCCTGGTCGAGCACGATGACGGCACCCACCTCAAGTTGAGGCTGGACCCCGCCCAGTCGGCGATGATGGCCGAAGTCCATCAGGAGCGCATTCGCAAGGCGCTGGCGGGCCAGGGCGTGGAGCGTGTGCTGGAGATCAGCGTCGCGCCGCTGCCGGAAGGTCTGGAAACGCCGCACAGTCGTCGCATTCGTCTGCTGGGCGAACGTCATGTGCGCGCGGTTGAAGCCTTGCGTGCTGACCCGCATATCCAGTCCATGGAGCAACAGCTGGGCGCACGTCTGATCGAGGAAAGCGTCAACTCCTTCGAGCCGGACGATTTCTGACGCTCTGGGCAGTTTCGACCGAGTGTCGGCGGTGCCGGGCATCGCTGACGCTTTCCCGGATTCGCGGTGCGTGTGCCGACAAGGCATGCACACCACAGGCCGGAGGTGCCACGACATGGCACGTCCGGCAGACAGCATTTATCGTTAGGTCATGTTCAACACGTTATTGATGAGGTGAGCCATGTTCGGTGGAAAAGGCGGTATGGGTAACATCATGAAGCAGGCGCAGGAAATGCAGGAGCGCATGCAGAAGGTCCAGGAAGAAGCCGCCAAGGCGGAAGTCCAGGGCGAATCCGGCGCGGGCATGGTCAAGGTCACCATGAACGGTCGTCATGACGTCGCGCGCGTCGAGATCGACCCGAGCCTGATGGAAGAAGACAAGGAGCTGCTGGAAGATCTGCTGGCGGCCGCCGTCAATGACGCGGTGCGCAAAGTCGAAGTCAATTCCAAGAAGCAGATGGAAGAGGCGACTGCTGGCATGAACCTTCCGGCCGGCTTCAAGATGCCGTTCTGATGGGATTTTCGCCGCTGGTAGATCAGTTGCTGGATGCCTTGCGCGTGCTGCCGGGCGTTGGCCCGCGAACGGCACAGCGCATGGCGCTGCATCTGCTGGAGCGTGATCGCATGGGCGCCGACCGTCTGGTCGGCGTGCTGGGCGAGGCGCTGGAGCGCGTCGGCTATTGCGCGCGCTGCCGCACGCTGACCGAGGAAGAGGTCTGTCAGCTGTGCCTGAGTCCGCGGCGTGATGAGCGCGTGCTGTGCGTGGTGGAATCGCCCGCCGACCAGCTCGCCATCGAGGGCGCGGGTGGCTATGTGGGGCGCTATTTCGTGCTGCACGGCCATCTGTCGCCGCTGGATGGTATCGGGCCCGAGGATATCGGGCTGGATGCGCTGGAAACCCGCGTCCGCGAGAGCCAGATCGAGGAGCTGGTGCTGGCCACCAACCCGACGGTCGAGGGCGAGGCCACCGCACATTACATCGCCGAGCAGCTTCGCGATGTGCAGCACGGTGGGCAGCCGCTCAAGCTGACGCGTCTGGCCTATGGCGTGCCGATGGGCGGGGAGCTGGAATACGTCGATGGCGGCACGCTCAGTCGTGCCTTCAGCGGCCGTCTGCCGTTCACCCTCGGCGAGATCTGATGCGATACCGGTGCCGACGCTGTTCGGCACCGGCATCAAGGCAACTTCGGTAGCAAAGCAGCTTCGGTATCAAAGCAACTACAGCAGCACGTCTGCGGGCGTGGTGGTCAGGAACCACCACGCCCGCGGTCGTTTACCGCCCGGTGTCTGGCGAGTGCCCGTCACCTTCAATTCCCGCTTGCCCGGGCAAGCCTGTCACCACGAGATTTCCTTGCTGATGAGTGATCAACCCGCCACCGCACTGCTGTCAGAACTCGATTTCGAGGCCGTCTGGGTCGAGACCCCCGAGGCGCTGGCCGCTGCCTGTGCAGAACTGGAAGGCGCCGATTGGCTGGCGTTGGACACCGAATTCATCCGCGAGTCGACCTTCTTCCCGATTCCGGCACTGGTGCAGCTGATGGCCGCCCGTGACGGCGAGCTGCCCGGTGCGGACGGCAAGACGCCGCGCATCTTCCTGATCGACCCCACCGTGGTGCCGGCCAGCGAGGCGCTCAAGCGTCTGCTGGGGGCAGAGGGTCCGCTCAAGCTGCTGCACGCCTGTGGCGAGGACATGGAAGTCTTCCTGCGCTGGGCGGGCGTGGCGCCGACGCCGCTGATCGATACCCAGATCGCCGAAGGCCTGACCGGCGGCGAAGCCTCGATGGGCTATCAGCGTCTGGTCGAGCGCGTGGTGGGCGTCACCGTGCCCAAGGAAGAGACGCGTTCCAACTGGCTCAAGCGCCCCTTGAGTCAGGCGCAGTGCGATTACGCCGCGCTGGACGTGCTGTTCCTGCCGCAGGTGTGGTCCGAGCAGCGTGATGCATTGCTCGAGTTGGACCGCATGGCGTGGCTTGAAGAGGATTGCCGGGACCCGGGCAGCAGCGGCGGTGCCACGCCGGACCCGGAGTACTGGAAGCGTCATCGCAGCCTGTGGAAGCTCTCGCCGCGTGGCCTGGCCGCCTGGCAGGTGCTGTGTGACTGGCGCGAGGAGCAGATTCGTCTGCGCGACGTGCCGCGTTCACGCCTGCTGGCCGATGCGCAGCTGTTCGGGATCTGCGAGCGACTGCCGACCAATCGCTTCGAGCTGGCCAAGGTCGATGGCATGCATCCGCCGCAGATCAAGCGCCACGGGGACACCGTGCTGACGCTGCTCAAGGACGTGGCGATGCTCGATGACAGTCAGCTGCCGCGCGTGCCGCCGTCGCCGTTGGCGCCGGAGTGGAAGAACTGCATGAAGCGCCTCAAGCGTGAGGTCAATGCGGTGGCGGAGGCACAGCAGCTCAAGCCTGAGATTCTCGGCAAGCGCCGTGACATGGAAGCGCTGGTGATCGCCGATTACGAGGGCGAGCCGCTGCCCTTGGCGCAGGGCTGGCGTGGTGAGCTGCTGGCCGCGCGCCTGGCCAAGGCGCTCGAGAGCTGACGCTCGCCGCTTTCGTGGGCCAGACTGCAAGGGGCATGCGCGAGGCTCGCGCAGCCTGGCCTGCCAGCAACACAGGTCAGAAACAGGCCAGAAACCGGTAGTGAGCTCTCGGGTCATGCCCGTGACGCGAGAGCCCGCTGATGCGCGCAAGCGCTGCAAGATGATGGGTAGCCCGATGACAGACGACAAGATGATCTGCGAGATCTACAAGAGCGCCAAGAAGGACGAGATGTATCTCTACGTCGAGAAGGCGCGTGGACTCAAGGATGTGCCGGAATCCCTGCTGGGCATCTTCGGCACGCCGACCCCTTTGATGACACTGCTGATTCGTGCCGACAAGCCGCTGGCGCGCGTTGCCAGCACCACGGTGCTCGAGAAGATTCGCGAGCAGGGCTTCTATCTGCAGATGCCGCCGGCCAAGGAAAATCTCCTCAAGGAGATTGGCGTGACGCCGCCGGAAACGCATTACTGACGCCCTGTCCGGCAGACAAGACCGTACTGATGAAACGACCCTGCTGCCCGGCAGGGCGAGGAGAGCAAGATGAGCGATGTTCCGCAGCCTGACGGCGGAAAGCGTGAGCGTTTCTGGGAGCGCCACGCACTCTCGGAGCTGAATACCGCCGAGTGGGAGGCGCTGTGCGATGGCTGTGGCCAATGCTGCCTGCTCAAGTTCGAGGATGAAGACAGTGGCGATATCGCGGTACTCGATGTCGCCTGTCGTCTGCTGGATGTGCGCAAGGTCAGCTGCCGCGATTATCCCAATCGCGCCACGCGCGTGCCGGGCTGCATCCCGCTGGATGTCGAGACGGTGGGCAAGCTGCGCTGGCTGCCGGAAACCTGCGGCTATCGTCGCCTGAATGAAGGCCGTGAGCTGCCCGAATGGCACCCGCTGTTGACCGGGGATGCCAAGAGCGTCAAGCGCGCCGGGGTCTCGGTGTCACGCTTCGCCGTCTCCGAGGTATCGGTGCGCCAGCAGGACCTGGAAGACCACATCATCGCGATCATCGATCCCGAGAGCTGAG
>NZ_CFDJES010000022.1:7026-8746 GCF_983723665.1 Cobetia sp.
CAGAGGCAGACGGGCCATGCGCCATCGTGATGAACACAAGCAGCAGGCGTTGCTGGAAGCCACGCTGCATGAGGTGGCCGAGCATGGTTTTGCCGTGACCTCCGTGGCGCGCATCGCGCGTGCCGCCGGCATGTCGCCCGGCACGCTCTATCTCTACTACCGCGACAAGGATGACCTGCTGGAGGCGACCTTTCGCGAGGTCAGCCGGCGCATCATCGCGGTCGCCATCGAGGCCTTCCAGGCCGAGCCGGCAGAGGCATTCGAGGCCGAGCCGTCAACGCTGTCGCCGGCCGCCCAGCAGCTGAAGTCGGCACTGTGTCGGGTGTGGAATGCCCTGGTGGCGCTGGGGCGCCGTCAGCCTGCGTTGTTCCTCTTTCACGATCAGTTTCTGCACTCTTCCCATATGCAGGACGCCCTGAGGGTGGCCAATCAGGAGCGCGCCGCGCCCTTGCTGGACGCCTTCGCGCTGGGCCAGCAGTCCGGCATCCTCAAGCAGATCGATCTCGCCCTCATCGAGGTGTTCATGTTCCGGTCGATCTACAGCCTGCTGCAGGGCTCCAGTTGCCAGTTGCCGGCCATCAGTCATGCCAGCTTCGACCAGGCCTTCGAGATGGCCTGGGACGCGATCGCGCTTCGCCAGTGAGGGCAGCCAGCCCCGAAGCGCGCACGCCGGACAGATGACAGATTTTCGCTTGTGCCATTTTATTCCAACGACTCAAGGGCCCGCTGATGAAACTTCGACCTGGTGCCAAGCCACACCTGCGTACTCCTTTCGCCTGGCGGGGAGGCCGCGTCCTTCAGCTGTTCGCCGGACTCGTGCTGGCCCTCGGGCTTGCGGCCTGCAGCGAGGAAGAGGCGCCGCTGGAGAAGCAGAAGGTGCATCCGGTCAAGTTGCTGTCGCTGTCGGATGAAGGCGGCGGTGTCATCCAGCGCTACCCCGGTGTGGTCGAGGCCTCGGAGCGCTCCAACCTGTCGTTCCGTATCGGCGGTGAGCTGCGTGAACTCAAGGTCCAGGCCGGTCAGGAGGTCGAGAAGGGCGAGCTGATCGCGCGCCTGGATGATCGCGATGCCAGAAGCGAGCTCAACAATGCCCGCTCCAGCTTCAATCTGGCGCAGGCGACCTACAAGCGCATGAAGTACTCGGTGGAGAAGGGCGCCATCAGTCGGGCGCGCTTCGATGAGGCGCAGGCCGAATTCCAGTCGGCGCAGGCCCAGTATTCCCAGGCGCAGGACCAGCTCAGCTACACCTATCTCAAGGCACCCTATGACGGGGTGATCGCGCGCGTGCCGGTGGACAACTATCAGGTGGTCGCCGCCCAGGAAACCATCGCCGTGCTGCAGCAGCCGGGGCAGATCGACGTGATCTTCAACATGCCGGAGCGGCAGGTGCGCGCCATCGATCGTGAGCGTGCCGAGGCCGGGCGCCTTGAGGATGCCGCCCTGGCCTGGGTGCGCTTCGGCAGTGGCGAGTCGCGCTATCCGGCCCGTTACAAGGAGCACGACACCAGCGCCAGCGAGGGCTCGCTGAGCTATGAAGTCACCCTGACGCTGCCGGAGCCGCAGGACATCACCGTGCTGTCAGGCATGAGCGCCACCGTGGAGCTGGACATGCAGCAGCTGACGGCGGCGACCCAGGGCCAGTGGCGCGTGCCGATCGAGGCGGTGGTCACTCAGGAGGAAAGCCCGAACCAGGCCGTGGTGTGGCGCTATGTGCCCAAGG
>NZ_CFDJES010000022.1:8846-16952 GCF_983723665.1 Cobetia sp.
ACCGTCGAGGCCGTGCCGGTCACGGTACTGCAGGCCACCGGCGAAGGGCTGGTGATCACGGGAGAACTGAGTGCCGGTGACCGTCTGGTCACCGCGGGCGCCAGTCGCATGGAAGCCGGGGAGCCTGTGCGTCCCTGGGTCAAGGAAGCGGGGCTCTGATCCATGGTCGATTATTTCCTGAGACACAAGGTCATCAGCTGGATGGTCGTGCTGCTGCTGTCGGTGGGTGGCGTGACCTCCTTCTTCGGCCTCGGCCAGCTGGAATTTCCCGAGTTCACCATCCGCAACGCGGTGGTGATTACCCAGTATCCGGGCGCGACGCCCAAGCAGGTGGAAGAGGAAGTCACGCTGCCGCTGGAGAAGGCGATCCAGCAGATTCCCAATCTCAAGCGCGTCAGCTCGGTCAACAGCTCCGGGCTTTCCCAGATCACGCTGGAGCTCGAGAGCAGCGTGCGCGAAGGCGAGATGCAGCAGTACTGGGATCTGCTGCGCCGCAAGATCAATGACGCCCAGTCGAGCCTGCCGCCCGGCAGTGGCTCCTCGATCGTCAATGACGACTTCGGCGATGTGTTCGGGCTGCTCTACAACCTGAGCGGCAAGGGCTATTCGGCGCATGATCTCGAGGACCAGGCCGACTTCCTGCAGCGCGAGCTGACGCTGGTGGAGGGGGTCAAGAAGGTCTCCATCGTCGGCGCGCGCAGCGAGCAGGTCATCGTCGCGCTGGATCGTGATCGCATGCAGGCGCTGAACATCTCGCCGGATCAGCTCGCCAACCTGCTCAATGCCCAGAACGTGGTCGGCGACGCCGGACGGATCCGTCAGAACGGCCTGTCGCTGGAACTGCAGCCAAGTGGCGAGTTCCAGAGCGTGCAGGACCTGGAGCGTCTGGTGGTCGGTCGTCCCGGCAATGGTGGCCTGATTCGTCTCGGCGATATCGCCTCGGTCAGCCGCGAGTACACCGAATCGCCGTCGCGCCTCTATCACACCGATGGTGAGACGGCGCTGTCGCTGGGCATCTCGTTCGCCTCTGGCGTCAATGTGGTCGAGGTCGGTGCGCTGGTCGACAAGCGTCTTGGCGAGCTTGAGTCGCGCATGCCGCTGGGCATGGAGCTGACCACGGTCTATCACCAGCCCCAGGTGGTGGATGAGGCGGTGTCCGGCTTCTTGATCAACCTGGCCGAGGCCGTCGGCATCGTGATTCTGGTGTTGCTGGTATTCATGGGAGTCAAGAGCGGCGTGCTGATGGGGCTGGTGCTGTTGATCACCATTCTCGGCACCTTCGTGATGATGTCGATTCATGGCATCGAGCTGCAGAAGATCTCGCTGGGGGCCTTGATCATCGCGCTGGGCATGCTGGTGGATAACGCCATCGTGGTCACCGAGGGCATGTTGATCGGTCTCAAGCGCGGCAAGACCAAGCGCCAGGCCGCTTTCGAGGTCGTCAACCAGAACCGCATGCCGCTGCTGGGGGCCACGGTGATCGCGATCACCGCCTTCGCGCCCATCGGTCTGTCGCCGGATGCCACCGGCGAGTTCGTCGGGTCATTGTTCTGGGTGCTGTGCTACTCGTTGCTGTTGAGCTGGATCACCGCCCTGACGCTGACACCGTTCTTCTTCGACATGTTCTTCCGCGAAGCGCGGGAGACGGCAGGCAGTGACACGGACGAGAATCAGGAGGAAGACCCCTATCGTGGCGTCATCTTCCGTGGCTTCCGCAGCCTGCTGAGCTGGGCGATTCGCCTGCGCTGGCTGACCCTGGGGGGCGCGGTGGCGTTGCTGGTGGCGGCCGTGATGAGCTTCGGGCAGGTCAAGAATGCCTTCTTCCCGGATGCCTCGACACCGCTGTTCTTCGTCGATGTCTGGATGCCGGAAGGCACCGATGTGCTGGCGACGGAAGCGCGCATCGCGGACCTTGAGCAGCAGGTGCTCAAGATGGACAAGGTCAATCATGTCACCAGCGTCACCGGCGGGGGCGCCCAGCGCTTCACGCTGACCTACTCGCCGGAAGACAGCTATGCCAGCTTCGGGCAGCTGATCGTCGAGACTCAGGACCGGGCCAGTCGCGAAGCGCGCATGGAGGAGGTGATACGCCTGGTGCGCGCCGAGTATCCTGAAGTCGAGTACAAGGTGCAGGCGTTGCAGGTCGGCCCCTCGGCCAAGGCGAGTCTCGAGGCGCGCCTCTACGGCGAAGACCCCGCAGTGCTGCGTCAGCTGGCAGGCAAGGTGCGTAGCGTCTTCGAGGAGGAGCCGCTGGCCGACAGCATCCGTCTGTCATGGCGCAATCGCGTCAATCGCATCGAGCCCGAATTCCTGGATGATCAGGCGCGGCGTGTCGGCGTGACGCGTGACTCGTTGCATCAGGCGCTGCTGATCAACAGCGACGGCGAGAGCGTCGGTGTCTATCGCGAAGGCTCCGAGCTGATCCCGATTCTGCTGCGCGGTGAAGAGCGTCAGCGCTTCGACCTCGACACCCTGGCGAGCCTCAATGTCTGGAGCGATGAGCAGGAGACCTACGTGCCGGCGGGCTCGGTGATGGGGCCGCTCGAGACCGAGCTGCGCGACCCGCTGATCAAGCGTCGCGATCGTCAGCGCATGCTGGCGGTCTACGCCGAGCCCATGCCGCTGTCCGGCGAAACGGCCGCCAGCGTGCTGGGGCGTATCCGTCCCAAGATCGAGGCCATCGAGCTGCCCGAGGGCTATCACCTGGAGTGGGGTGGCGAGTACGAAACCTCATCCGAAGCTCAGGAGGCGCTGTTCTCCTCGCTGCCGATGGGGCTGCTGGGCATGTTCGTGATCACGGTGCTGCTGTTCTCCAACCTGCGTCAGGCGCTGGCCATCTGGTCCATCGTGCCGCTGACGCTGATCGGTATCGTCAGTGGTCTGATCGTGTTCGGCGCGCCGTTCACCTTCATGGCGCTGCTCGGCACCTTGAGCCTGATCGGCATGGTGCTCAAGAACGCCATCGTGCTGGTGGAGGAGATCAACGTGCAGCTCGATGAGCAGGAGGATCGCTTCCAGGCGGTGGTGCAGGCGGCCGTCAGTCGTGTACGGCCGGTGTCGATGGCGGCCATCACCACCATGCTGGGCATGATTCCGCTGTTCCCGGATGCCTTCTTCTCGAGCATGGCGGTGGTGATCGTGTTCGGGCTGGGCGTGGCGACCCTGCTGACGCTGGTGGTGCTGCCGGTGGCGTACTGCGCCTTCTTCCGCATCCCGACCGGCAACAAGTCCATGAAGACATCCTGATGTGATGATAATGCGGTAATCTTGGTCTGCGCAGTCGCGGCCACCCACACCATGACGCCCGATGACAGTGCCTTTGTCATCGGGCGTCATGGTGTGGTTCGTGCTCGCTATCCTGCGTGAGGGGCATCGCCGCAAGCCCCTTTCCGTTACACTATGCGCCGCCGGTTGCGAGTTGCCCGGTCGCAAGTGTTGCGTCAGTCGAATCCTATCGAGTCGTGAGGTGTGCCTTGGTCGAACCCCTGAGTGCCTGGTGGGGGCAACAGCTGGTGTTGTGCGGTTGGGGTTTCAGTGCAGCGCCGGAAACGGTGTGGACACCGGCCCAGGCGTGCGCGCGTCTGAAGGCCCAGGAAGTCCCGGATGCGGGCGAGTTGGGATGGCGTCTGCTGGAGGCCTTCCCCAATGACACCCCGGACCCGCTGCACCAGTTGGAGGCGTTGGAATTGCTGGCGCTGGCACGTACCGCCGGCTGGCTGTCAGAGGCGCGCACGCGTGCCTGGCTGATACGTCTGCTCACGGCGATCGGCGGGCGTTTCGCCTCGCTGGATGACTGGCTCAAGGCCCTGGCTCATTCGCGCAGCGATGCGGGCTGGACGCGAGGCGATGATGGCTTCTTCGAGGCCAGCCTCGCGCTGTCTCAGTTGGAGCACGAAGACGCCGGCGTCACCTGGCCGCGTCTGCAGGAGGCGCTGGAGGCACAGCCTCCGGTGGCGGTTACTGAGCTCTGGCCTCAGGGCGAGCGCGACCGGGTCTGGATGGCGCGCGCCATCTTCTCGCCGTGGCTCGGCGGTCAGACATTGACCACCGATGACAGCGGCCCGCACGAGGACGGTGCCAGCGGTTTTGACGCCGCGGCGCACTGGCCGGACGTCACGCGCTGGCTGGCCGAGACCTGGGCGATCACCGGGCGTGATGAGCTGATTCGACTGCTGCTGTGGCTGGCCTCGCAGGGGCATCGCTATGGCTGGGACATCGACAGCGCACGCCTGATGACGGCCAGCGACAGCGAGCGTGCCAAGTGGCTGGATGAGCTGGAAGCGGATGCGGCTCAGGAAGAGGCCGAACGCAAGACGGAAGGGCGCAAGGGCGCCCCCGCGCATGCCTCCTCCAGCATCGACGTCGCCGATGGCGGGCTGGAAAAGCCCCCGTCACCGACGGCCTATGGCGAGCTGCTGCTGCAGTATCTCGATCGTGGCGAGCCGTTGGAATTCGCCGCCTGGGACTGGCTGCGTCTGGTCGATCTCGCCTTCGCCGGGCTATGTGCCGGCTGGCTGAGTCGTGAGGAGGGCGAGGACTTCGCCGCCCACGGCATCGACCTGCTGGTGCGCCGCTATGCCGACTGGCAGGGCGTGGCCCGCGCCTATCAGCGCGGTCGCAGTCTGTTCGAGGGTGTCGATCTGACCCGCGACACCGAGAGTGACTGGCGTCCGCTGATGGCGTCGCCGCTGACGCCGCTGCGTTGCGAGCTGCATGCGCTGCTGCCTGCCGCCCGGCGTGAGCGCTGCCGTGCGGCGATTCGTGCGTGGCGCAATGACAGCCGCCACTGGGTGCTGGCCATCGCCAGTATCCGCGAGCCGGACCTGCTCTATCGTCAGGGGCTTGTCGCCGAGGTCGATGCGGCGCGCCGCGAAGAGGCACGCCAATATCTCAACGAGACGCTGGCGCTGGACACCCGCGATGGCGTGCAGGGCATGGCGCGCTTCTGGCTGCCGGCGCAGGCGCATCATCTCAACCAGCTGGCCGCCGATGCCGCGCGTGGTGCCTTGCCCGATGCCCAGACGCCCTTCGGGCGTGCCGATGCCGTCGAGCTGGAACGCCGACAGCGTCTGGCCGTCTGTCATCGCTATCCCGCCAGTGTGGTGATGGCCGAGAAGTACGCCTTCTATCTGTTGATGGTCCAGGACAGCGGTGATTTCCCGGCCGATGAGCTGGCCCAGTGTGCCGAGCGTCTGCGCAGTGCCCTGTGCCGCTACTATCCGGACGCCATGCGTCTGCTGGAAGCTTGGGCGGTGTGGGAATCCGCGGTGCCGGAACTCGAGGATCATCCGCTGGTCAACGAGATCCGCTGGCATCTCGATGACCCCGGCAGCCTGTTCCATTGGCTCGACTGGCGCGCCAGCGACTGGCAGGAGCCGGGGCTGCGTCCGAGTCTGGATCGCTTCACGGCGCTGGCGCTGAGCGGTCCGCTCAATACGCCGTGCTGGGGTGAGCCGATGGTCGAGTACGGGCGGGGCGTCGAGGAACTCAGCGGCTGGCTCGAAGGTCATTATGGTCTCGCCAATGCCGAGGCGCTCAAGGGCTTCCTCGACTTCCTGCGCGATGCCGGTGATCGGGATGAATACCAGATCAATTACGGCCCTTACACCCTCAATCGCGCCCGTCTCGACAATGAGATCGACGTGCTGGAAAGCGCCGAGCGCGGCGATGATGAGCAGGTGCATCTGGACCGTCTGCGTCGCGTCAGGGACAACGAGGCGCGCTGCAACGAGCTGGACATGGCGGCGTGGGACATCGCCCAGATGGTGGACCTCGCGATTGCCGGGCGCCAGCTGGGCTGGCTGGACGACGCGACCTTCACCGCCTATCTGGACAGCGCCTATGCAATGGCGCGCGACCACTACGGCAGCTGGAAGGAATATGCCCGGGGACTGTTCGCCGGCTATGCCTTCTTCATGGGCGACACCGACCAGCGTGACAGCTTCCTGCGCGGCTTCCGCGATGCGCTCATCCAGTGGTTGACGGCGGCGCCACCGCTGGCCGGTGCCTGGTCAAGTCTCGACTTCCCGGGCGCGCGCCCGGGGCATTGGCCGGCGTTGCATCTGGATGTGCTGAGCGGAGACGCTCGCACGTTGCACTGAGCGGGATTCAATTCAGGTTGGGTGAGCGGCAGGGGGGCACTTTCTCTGATGCTTTGGTCTAACTTGTGCGGCAATGGCATACGGTTTGCGGAAACATGAACTACTATCCTGCGAACGAATTGAGTTTGTCATCTGACTGTCGTCATCGTGTTGCAATGTGTGCTGCTGCCTGATCCGGCCCACCTTGTCAGATAGTCGCCGTGTTACCCCTGATCGATCAACGATCATCGTCATGCATCAATGGTTATCGCCGTCCGCAAGCGCTGCTCACCTTCACCCTTCCAGCGCCGGGCCCACGACGAGGAATGCTGGATGCGCCACGCGTTATTATGCTGTTTTCTGATCCTGCCACTGGGTGTGGCAGGCTGTGCCAGTCACTCAACACCGTCCAATGATGTGGCCTACTACGATGTGGACCTGCCGGAACTGCCGAAGCTCAAGCGCTATCGCCAGTCCGCGTCCCAGCCGGCCGCCGAGTCGCAGGACTTCGCCATGTCAGGGCCGAGCATCCGCGATGTCCTGCTGGAAGAGCATGACCGCTGGGCCGGGACGCCCTATCGTCTGGGGGGCACCAACACCCGCGGCATCGATTGCTCCGCCCTGATGCAGCATGTCTTCAGTGATGGCTTCGGCATCGATCTGCCGCGCACCACCACCGACCAGGTGAAGCGTGGCAAGCGCATCGACAAGTCGCAGCTCAAGCCGGGTGATCTGGTCTTCTTCCGTCCCTCACGTCGCTACAACCATGTGGGGGTCTACGTCGGCAACGGCTACTTCCTGCATGCCTCCACCTCGCGTGGCGTGAAGCTGTCGCGACTCGACAATGTCTATTGGTCCCAGCACTACTGGCAGTCGCGTCGCCCGATGCCCTACGAGGCCATGCAGATGAAGCTGGCCATGCGCAGTCAGTGAGCCGATCACGCTGGCACTGAAACAGACAAGCGCTGACACAGACAAGCCCTTGAATAGACAGGCCCTTGAATAGACAAGTGTCTTCTTCGACATCACCCGGCCCTGGCCGGGTGATGTCGTTTATGAGCCCCGGCAAATGTCAGCCACTGCTCAGGAAGGGGGCTTCAGCGTAGTGCTGCTTGCCTGATCATCAGCGCTCAAGGCATCCGGGGCGAGCCTCCCGGCCGCCGAGTGTTCAATGACGAAATCGACCAGCGCCTGCTCGGCACGTGACAGGCCGCGCTCGCGGCGCCAGGCGAGTGACAGCTCAAGCCAGGCGGGCTCATCGAAGGAGACGGCGGTCAGGTTGTTCTCTTCACGGTCATCCTCGACCACACGCTTGAGGAAGGTGGTGATCCCGAAGCCACGCGCGACGATCGCCTTGTTGAGGGCGATCAGGTTCGATTCGAAGGCGATGCTCGGCGCGAGACCATGCTGGCTGGCCAGGCGCTCGATGAAGTCGCGATGGAAGTAGCCGCGCTTGAAGACCACCAGCTCCTCGGCGAAGAACTCCTCGACGCTGATCTGCGTGCGGGCGGCCAGCGGATGATCGTTCGCCAGGCAGACCACCATTTCCTCGCTCAGGAAGTGGCGTCGAATCAGGCCGTGGGTGTCGGTGCCGAGCTGATCCTCGACGATGACGCCCAGGTCCAGCTCGGCATTGTCGATCATCCGGCGCAGGCTCAGGGTGCCGCCCTCGATCACGCTGAGCTTGATGTCGGGATAGCGTGCCTTGAATGCCATCAACAGGGGCGGGAAGTAGTAGGAGCCGAGCATCGAGGAGACGCCGATGCGCACCTCGCCCTTGACCAGCCCCTCGAGCTCCGCCATCGCCAGTGCCGCGCGCTGTGCCTGTTGCAGTAGGGGCCGGGCATGCTCGAGCAGCGTATCGCCGGCCGGTGTCAGGCGCAGACCGCGTGAGCCCCTGACCAGCAGTTGCGTGCCCAGCCGGCTTTCGAGCCCGGCGATCGACTGGCTGACCGCTGACTGGGCCAGGCTGAGTGCCTGAGCGGCAGTGGTGAAGCTCTGGTGCTCGACGACACTGACGAATATC
>NZ_CFDJES010000022.1:17052-20546 GCF_983723665.1 Cobetia sp.
CAGCATCATGTCGAGCTATTTTACTGATGCGAGCGCGCGGCGCAGACTGGCGCCATCCCCATGCTTGATTGAGTGCAGGTACCTGATGGCTTCATCGCTTTCCGCGTCTTCTTCCCCCGATTCCCCCGCCTCGGTCTCTACCGCGCAGTCCGAGCTGCCCGAGCCGCTCAAGGCGCGCGGGCGTGACTGGCGGCGCATGACCCAGGCGCTGTGCCTGGGCTCCTTCGTGGTCTTCATCAACCTCTATCTGGTGCAACCGCTGCTGCCGCTGCTGGCGACGGATCTGGGCCTGAGCTCGCTGCAGGCGAGTCTGTCCCTGTCGGTGAGCACCCTGACGCTGGCTATGGCACTGCTGGTGTTCGGCCCGCTGTCCGATGCGCTGGGGCGGCGGCGTATTCTGCTGTGGACCCTGGCCGGCGGGGTGGCCTGTTCAGGGCTGGCACTGTTCGCCGAGGGCTTCTGGTCGCTGCTGGCGGTGCGCGCGCTGCAGGGCTTTCTGCTCGGCGGCCTGCCGGCGGTGGCAGTGGCGTACATGAGTGACGAGATGGAGCAACCCGCCTTGATGGTGGCGGTGGGGCTCTACATCAGTGCCAATTCGCTGGGCGGCATCTCGGGGCGGGTCGCGGGGGGCGTGATCGCGGAGCACTGGGGCTGGCAGGCCAGCTTCGCCGCTATCGGCGGCGTCAGCCTGCTGGTGCTGGGGGCGTTATGGCAGCTGCTGCCGCGCCAGAGACGCTTCGTCGCCCAGCCGCTCAAGCTGAGCAGCATGCTGGCAGGTCTGGGTCGCCATCTGCGCAATCCTCGTCTGTGGCCGGTGTTCCTGCTCGGTGGGCTGAATTTCTTCATCTTCGTCAATCTCTACAGCTACATGACCTTCCGGCTGAGTGAGGCGCCCTGGTCGCTCAGCAGTCAATGGCTGGGGCTGTTGTTCCTGACCTATCTGGCGGGCACCTTCGGCGCCTCCCAGTCTGGCCGGCTGGCACGGCGTCTGGTACCGGGAGGTGCGGCTGAGAACGGTGAGGCCGCGCTGGCGATCGCTCAGCGACGCGGTCAGGCGCTGACCATGATGCTGGGCACCGGCATCGTGATGCTCGGCACGCTGCTGACGCTGAGTCACTCGCTGATCGGCATGTTGATCGGCCTGAGTCTGAATGCCTTCGGCTTCTTCCTCGCGCATGCCACAGCTTCAGCCTGGGTCGGGCGCAATGCCGAGGGCGCGCGGGCCAGTGCCAGTGCGCTGTATCTGACCGCCTACTATCTGGGCGCGAGTCTCGGCGGCTTCTGGCTGGAACCCTTCTGGCAGGCTGCCGGCTGGCCCGGGGTGGTGGCCGCCAGCGTACTGGTGCTGGCGGTGACCTTCTCGCTGGCGATCCTGTGCTGGCGCCGGGCCACCACGCAGTATTGAGCCTGAGAGCAGGGTTGATGGAAGATCAGAGAGCAGAGCAGACCGCAGAATAGAGAGCAGGGCACGTAAATCAGAGCATGCAACTGAAAACGGCTCGCCAGATGGCGAGCCGTTGTCGTTCAGAGGGCCTGGAGGGCGAGATCAGTGCGCGGGCGCGTCGTCACCCCAGATCTCTTCCAGACGATCATCGCGGCCACAGCCGGCGCGGTAGAAGCGATAACGCACCGGGTTCTTCTTGTAGAAGTCCTGATGGTAGTCCTCGGCCGCATACCAGGGCCCTGCCGCCTCGATCTCGGTGGCGATGCCTTCGGGGAATCTGTCCTTCAGCGCATCGCGACTGGCCTCTGCCGCGTCACGCTGGGCCTCATCGAGGGGATAGATGCCGCTGCGGTACTGGGTGCCGGCATCACAGAACTGGCGGTCCACCGCGACCGGGTCGATGTTGTGCCAGAAGACCTCCAGCAGGGTGTCGTAGCTGACCTTTTCCGGCTCGTAGACCACCTTGACCGCTTCGGTATGCCCGGTGCCGCCCGCGGAGACCTGCTTGTAGGTCGGGTTGTCCTGTTCGCCCGCGGTATAGCCGGAGGTGGTCGAGATCACACCCTCAAGCTTGTCGAAGGGGCCTTCCATGCACCAGAAGCAGCCACCGGCGAAGATGGCGACTTCCTGGCCCTGAGCGACACCCTCGGCGACGCCCTTGGGCGCTGTCTGCGGGTCGAAGGCATGGGCGTGGCCGACAAGCAGCAGGCCGCCGAGGAGGCTTGCCAGTGGCGTGAGACGTCTGATCGCAGGGAAGGGGATTCGCGTGTATCGGGTCATGGTGTCTCCGGGAAAGGCGTCATTCCTTCGAGATGAGTACACGGAAATCTCCATGTCTCGGTGAGCCGTGAGGTGACTGGCGCTGTTGAGTCCTCACTGCCTGTATAGGTTTCTACGCGAATAAACGTGGGATGGATGCGAACATGCAGAATGAAACGTTACCGTTGTCGTGATCAAGCCACTGCCATTCACTCCGCTACGCGAATCAGTGCATCCAGTCAGCGACATGCCTCGTAAGGACACGGTACATCCCAATGACATGCCCATGACGGCAGGAATCGAAAAGGAAATCGCCAGTGAATAAACGCAAGTTACTGCTTCTGGGCGCCATCGTCGCTGCCATCGTGGTGTTCTTCGCCAGCGGGGCACAGGATTACTTCACCCTGCAGAGCCTCAAGGCCAGCCAGTCCGAATTCCAGGCGTTGTTCGCGGAATCACCGTACAAGGTCGCGGGCACCTTCTTCGTCGTCTACGTGGCGATGGCGGCGCTTTCACTGCCCGGTGCAGCACTGCTGACGCTGCTGGGTGGCGCGCTGTTCGGCTTCGGCTGGGGGCTGCTGCTGATCTCCTTCGCCAGCACCATCGGTGCGACGCTGGCCTTCCTGATTTCCCGCACTCTGCTGCGCGAGAGCATCGAGAAGCGCTTCCGCCGTCAGCTGGAATCCCTCAACCGTGGCGTCGAGCGCGAAGGCGGCTTCTATCTGTTCACGCTGCGCCTGGTGCCGGTCTTCCCGTTCTTCATCGTCAATCTGGTGATGGGCCTGACCCGCATGCGCGTGGTCACCTTCTACGTGGCAAGCCAGCTGGGCATGCTGGCGGGCACCGCCATCTACGTGAACGCCGGGCGTGAGCTGGGCCAGCTGGAATCCCTGTCCGGCATCCTCTCGCCGGGGCTGATCGCCTCCTTCATCGCGCTGGGCCTCTTCCCGCTGATCGCCAAGAAGATCGTCGGCGTGCTGCGCAAGCGCAAGCAGCAGGCGGCCTTCGACAAGCCGAAGACCTTTGATTACGACATGGTCGTCATCGGTGCCGGTTCCGCCGGGCTGGTCACCAGCTATATCGCCTCTGCCGTGAATGCGCGTGTCGCGCTGATCGAGCGCCACAAGATGGGCGGTGACTGCCTCAATACCGGCTGCGTGCCCTCCAAGGCGCTGATTCGTGCCGGGCGTGCGGCCCATGAGATTCGTCAGTCCCCGCGCTTCGGAATCACCGCCAACGAGCCGGAAATCGATTTCGCCAAGGTGATGGGCCATGTGCATGACGTGGTCGA
>NZ_CFDJES010000022.1:20646-24799 GCF_983723665.1 Cobetia sp.
CTGAAGACCTTCAAGGTCGACTACCGTATCATGCCGATGGTCACCTACACCGAGCCGGAAGTGGCACGTGTCGGCCTCAACGAGACTGAAGCCAAGGCGCAGGGCTATGACTATGAAGTGACCCATTACGCGATGGGCGAGAGCGATCGCGCGCTGGCCGAGCGAGCGACCGAAGGCTTCGTCAAGGTGCTCACCGAGAAGGGGCGTGATCGCATCCTCGGCGTGACGCTGGTCGGTGCCTCGGCAGGGGAGTGGCTGGCCGAATTCACCATGGCGATGAAGCATGGCATCGGTCTCAACAAGATCCTGTCCACCATCCATCCGTATCCGACGCTGTCCGAGGCCAACAAGGCCGCGGCGGGCATGTGGAAGAATGCCCACAAGCCGGAAGGCGTGCTCAAGGTGCTCGACCGTTACTTCACCTGGCGCCGCAACGGCCGCTTCGAGCCGACCAAGACCCTCAAGGCAAATGCTGCCGAGCGGACTGTGGCTGTCGAAAAACAGTAATCGCTGAATCATGCCGCGGGCCTGCAGGTGCAGGGTCGCGGCATTTTTCCATCAGGAGAAGCCCTTCATGAAGACGAATCATCTGGCGGGTCGCCGTCGTGCCCTGGCGCTGATGGGCGGCTCGCTGGTCTTGCTGGCCGGCGTCACTACCAGTCCCTGGGCCGCTTCTCTGGCGTATGCCGCAGACGCGCAGGCCGGGCGCGCGACCCCTGAGCTCGCCTCGCTCGAGTGGCAGGTGATCGCCGAGCGCGCGCGCGGTCAACGCATCGACTTTCATGCCTGGGGCGGCAGTGAGGCGACCAACGCCTATCTGCGCGCCCAGGCCGAGACGGCGGCGGCGCGGCATGGCATCGAGGTGCGCCACGTCAAGATCGCCGATACCGCCGAGAGCGTCTCGACCCTGCTGGCCGAGAAGGCGGCCGGGCGCCGCGACGGCAGCATCGATGTGATCTGGATCAACGGCGAGAACTTCCGTGCGCTCAAGCAGGCCGAGCTGGTGTGGGGGCCCTTCGTCGAGCATCTGCCCAACAGCGACTATCTGCTCGAGGAGATCGGTGCGCGCGATTTCGGACTCGCCACCGATGGTCTGGAGGCGCCCTGGGGGCGTGCGCAGCTGATCTTCATGTATGACACTGCACTGCTGGAATCGCCGCCGCGCTCGATGCAGGCGCTGCTGGAGGTGGCCAGAGAGCATCCCGGGCGCGTGACCTATCCGCAGCCGCCCAGCTTCCACGGCACCACCTTCCTCAAGCAGGCCTTGATTGAATTGATGCCAGTGGAGCAGCGCGAGGTGCTGGCATCTCCCGTGGCGAGTGATGCTCAGTTCGCTGAGGTGACCGCACCGCTGTGGGACTATCTCGATGCGCTGCATCCTTTGATGTGGGCGCAGGGCGAGCGTCAGCCAGCCGGTGCCGAAGAGCAGATGAAGTTGCTGGCTCAGCGCAGCGTGTGGATCGCGCTGACCTTCGTGCCCCAGGAAGTGGCCAACGCCCGTCAGGAAGGGCGGCTGCCACCGACCATCGAGCCGTATATCCATGACGGCGGCACTCTCGGCAATGTGCACTATCTGGCGATTCCGGCCAGTGCACCGCACAAGGCCGCAGCATTGGTGTGGATCAATCAGTTGATGTCCGCCGAGGCCCAGGCTGCCAAGGCCGACCCCTCACGCTGGGGCGATGACACGGTGCTGGATGTCGCCCGCCTGCCGCCGCAAGAGCGCGCCGCCTTCGAGGCCTTGCCGCAGCTGCCCGGCAGCATGTCGCCCGAGGCGTTGGGCACTCCGCTCAGCGAGCCACACCCGAGCTGGACCGATGCGTTGGAGGCCGAGTGGGCGCGACGCTATCGCAATTGACGCAATGGGTCGCTGACCGCTGGCGTGTCGCCCCCGCCACTGGTCATGCACCGCTGACGCCCGCCCGTGTGCTGCGCTGGGGCGTCTTGCTGTTGCTGCTCGGCCCGACGGCGCTGGGGCTGGCTGGACTGGTCGCGCCGGCCTTCGGGCTGTGGCCGACGCTGGGCTTCGAGCAAGTCTCGGCGGTCGCCTGGCAACGCTGGTGGGCCTTGCCCGGGCTGGCGGAGGGCTTTCGACTGACGCTGGTCAGTGGCCTCGGCGGTACGCTGCTGGCGGTGCTGCTGACCATGGGGTGGGTCTCGGCGGCGGCCGGGACTCGCTTCGGCGAGCGCATGGAGCGCCTGCTGGCCCCGATACTGGCGATGCCGCATCTGGCGCTGGCGCTGGGGCTGCTGTGGCTGGCCGCCCCGAGTGGCGTGCTGATGCGCCTGCTGCTGGCGCCCTTCGAGGTGCTGGTACCGCCGCAGTATCCGCTGCCGGATGCCCACGGCATCTCGCTGGCGGTCGGTCTGGCGCTCAAGGAGGCGCCATTCTTGATGCTGATGGCGCAGACGGCGCTGTCACGCCTGCCGGTCACGGCGCAGCTGCAGGCAGGCCAGGCACTCGGCTACAGCATCCCACAGCTGCGCTGGCGCATTCTGATGCCACAGGTGATGCGCGCCATCGCCTTGCCCATCGGCGCGGTGCTAGCCTACTCGCTGGCGGTGGTGGATGTGGCGCAGGTGCTGGGCCCGACGCGTACGCCGACGCTGGCGGTGCGCCTGATCGAGCTGTGGCGCGACAGTGACCCGACGGCGCGCCTGCCGGCGAGTGTCGGCGCCCTGATGCTGGCCCTGCTGGTGATCGGGATGATGGCGCTTGGCGCGGCGCTGGGGCGTGCTCTGCTCACCTGGCATCGCGACTGGGCACTGAGCCATCACCCGGCGCGTGCAAGCCGGCTGGCGCTGGCGAGTGAAGCCCTGTTCGGGCGTGTCGCGCGCGGAGTGCTGGGCGTGGTCACGCTGATCTCATTGCTCGCCTTCGTGGTGATCGGCGTGCAATCGGTGGCCAGAAGCTGGTTCTTCCCTGCGCTGTTGCCGTCTCGCTGGGGCTGGGAGAGTTGGCACCAGGCCCTCGCTGGCCTGGGGGATGCCTTCAGCAACAGCCTGCGGCTGGCACTGCTGGTGGCGACGCTGGCCGTCATCCTCAGCGTGGCGGTGTTCGAGCGTGAACGGGAAAGTGGCCGCCTGCGCGGCTTCGTGGTTTGCCTCTATCTGCCATTGCTGCTGCCGCAGGCCAGCTTCCTGTTCGGTTTTCAGGTCGGCTGGTTGAGCCTGGGGGCCAGCCCCGGTTGGGCGGGAGTGGTGATCGGCCATCTGCTGTTCGCCCTGCCTTACGCCTGGCTGACGCTGGCCGGCCCCTGGGCACGCTTCGATACCCGACTCGAGCAGGCGGCACGCCTGCTGGGGCGTTCACGGCTCGAGGTGCTGATCGGTATCCGCCTGCGCCTGATGCTCAGGCCGCTGGCCATCAGCTGGGCAGTGGCCTTCGCGGTCAGTATCGCGCAGTACGTGCCGACGGTGGTGCTGGGCGGCGGGCGTGTCCCGACCCTGACCACCGAAACCCTAGCGCTGGCGACGGGGGCCGACCCGCGCCTGACCGCGGTGGCCGCCTGCCTGCAGGCCTGTCTGCCGCTGGTGGTCTACCTGCTGGCGCGTGCGGTACCTGCCGGGCGCTCGGTCTCGCCGACGCGCGGCTGAGCGCCTGTCAGGTGCTGGAATGACGATGACCTCAACGACTTCATGGGAGTAGATGCAACATGCTGGACAAGTGGACCTCACGCTGGGTACAGCCGCCTCTGAAACGTCTTGCGAAAAGTGCGGCGGCGCGCGGTCTGCATCCGGATCAGCTGACCCTCGCGGGCTTCGCCATCGGCATGCTGGCGTTGCCGTTGCTGGCTTATGGGCATTTCGGGTTCGCGCTGGTCGCGATCCTGATCAATCGGGTGGTGGACGGGCTGGATGGCGCGCTGGCGCGGCATGCCGGCCTGAGCTCCGATGCCGGTGGCTTTCTGGACATCTGTCTCGATTTCCTGTTCTACGCCGCCGTGGTGGTGGGCTTCGCCCTGGCAGACCCTGGTGCCAATGCGATGGCGGCGGTGGCGCTGCTGTTCGCCTTCGTCGGCACGGGCTCGAGCTTTCTGGCCTTTGCCATCATGGCGGCCAAGCATCAGCTGGAGCGGCCCAATTTCACGCGCAAGGCCTTCTATTATCTGGATGGCCTGACCGAGGGCACCGAGACCATCGCCTTCTTCGT
>NZ_CFDJES010000022.1:24899-28166 GCF_983723665.1 Cobetia sp.
GGCGCCTCGGAGTCCTGCCAATGAAGATTGCTTCCCGTCAGTTGCCATCATTCCTGCCCCTGTTCGCGGCAGTCGCCTCCAGCGGCCTGCTGGCGGCGCTACTGCCCTCGGTGACCCACGCGGCTGACAGGAGTTTCTCGCCTGCGCAGATTCTTGCCTGGGGCGAGAAGACCTTCGAAGGCCAGACGGCCTATCGCGTGGTGGAGCGCGATGGCAGACCTGCGCTCGAGGCGCGCGCTCGGGGCCAGGCGTCCGCGCGCTATCTGGAGCAGGATATCTCGCTTGAAGAGACGCCCTATCTGAAATGGTGCTGGCAGGTGGATGGCATCTACCCGAGCGTGAACGAGAAGACCAAGGGCGGCGATGACTATCCGGCGCGTCTCTACGTGGTCAACAAGACCGGTATCCTGCCGTGGCAGGTCGAAGCCATCAATTACGTCTGGTCCAGCAATCAAGCTAAAGGCAGCCACTGGGACAATGCCTTCACGGATCGTGCCGTGCTGCTGGCGGTCGAATCCGGCGACGAGAAGGTGGGGCAGTGGGTGGCGGAGGTGCGTGATCTGCGGGCTGATTACGCGTCACTGTTTGGCAGCAAGCCGAGCGAGATTGCCGGACTGGCGCTGATGGCTGACGGTGACAATGCCGGCGGTGATGCCACGGCGCTGTTTCGTGGCCTGAGCCTTTCCAGCGATGCCACGCCGCCCAGCTGCGGTGCCTGATCCGGAATCATGAGTGATCAGGGCTGTGAAGAGAGGGCTGAGCCAGTCTGACAAGCGCGCCAAGCCAGTCAGGCCGACACGGAGCCAGACACGAAAAAGCCCCGCGACTGATGACTCAGTCGCGGGGCTTTCGGTTCCGGCCTCCCACACTGTGGGAGGCGCTCATCCGGGGAGATGCCTCAGATGAGGGAAGAGGCGGAGCTTAGTGCTCCACGCCGCCTTCGCCGTGAACGTGGCCGTGTTCCAGCTCTTCAGCAGAAGCTTCACGCACGTTGGTGATCTGCACGTCGAAGTTCAGGGTTTCGCCGGCCAGCGGGTGGTTGCCATCGACAGTGACAGTGTCGCCTTCGACCTTGGTGACGGTGACCATCAGCGGGCCGCCCTGGGTCTGCGCCTGGAACTGCATGCCAGCTTCGATGTCTTCGACACCCTGGAAGGCTTCACGCGGCACTTCCTGGACCAGGGCTTCCTGGACTTCGCCGTAACCTTCTTCCGGAGAGACGGCAACTTTCAGCTCGTCGCCGGAAGTCTTGCCGTCGAGTTCCTTCTCGAGGCCCGGGACGATGTTGCCAGCGCCGTGGATGTAGGCCAGCGGCTCGCGACCTTCGGAGCTATCCAGCACTTCCCCTTCGTTGTTGGTCAGGGTGTAGTGGAAGGATACGACGGCATTCTGGGCGATTTGCATGATGAGAGCCTTTCGATAGGTATATGAACGTCAATGGTAACGTGCCCCTGAGGTGACTGTCAGGGGGGAAACTGGAAAAAAGCCGCGTATCACGTGGCTCCTGGCCCGCTGATGACATTGCCAGAGAGGCAATCCAGCGCACGTTACCTTGTCTTGAAAGTATAGGTGACGCTCGCAGGCGTGCATTTCAACCCTGAGGCAGGGTTTTTTCTCACCCCCGACGCCATCGGTGAACAAAGGGGCAAAACGGTTGGATTATCAGGTGTCTGGCGGGGTTGCCCTGTCAGCGCACAGCGGCCTTGCTGCTGGCGGCCAGACAAGGTTGGGGCGATGGCTTGCGAGGGCCACAGGGTCTGGTTACTCTGCCTACTCGGATATTGCGGATTCTGACGCGCGGCCCGAGGTGGCCTCGCTCTGCACACTCTGTCCCGTCGCCTGACGGGAAATGACAACTCAGGCGCCATGCGACCCTATTTTTCAGGAGAGAATTTCGATGACCGTGACATTGATCTGGCTGGTGAGCTTCGCTGCGATCTTCATGCTGTGCTTGAACCGCTGGGAAGGCTCGCTGGGTGCCACCGTCAAGCGTGTCCTGCCGGAGGCTCTGAGCATCGATAGCGGTGACCGCTACGTCTGGGGCGTGGCCCTGGGTATTCTGGGTGCGACCTTCATCGTCAATCCCGTCTCCATGCTGATGGCATTGATCGTGCTGGCGCTGATCGTTCTGATCGGCGGCAAGCTGATCTGCTGGGGCATGAGCAAGGTCAAGATGCACTGATTCAACCAGCAGCAACCTTCCGGGAAGCATGACGTTTCCCGCAGACAGAAAGGCCGGGCTATCTGCCCGGCCTTTCTGTTTCTGCTCATCAGACACTTCTCATCAGGCTCTGCTCATCCATCGCGTCTTGTCAGTGCCGCCTGCAGCTCAGCGCCGAGTCATAGCCAGGTCGAGAGCGTCAGCGAGCCGAATTGATCGCTCTCCTGCTGCGTCTCGAATTCGTGAGTGCGCCACACGTTGACGAACGCCAGCTGCCAGCGTTGCCAGCTGAGTGCGAAGCCCAGTTGCAGGTCGCCGACCAGTGGGCGACGGTCTACCGAGGCGCTGTCCTCGAAGCCATTGCCATCCAGCAGCATGTTGTAGGCCATCGCGCGGCCCTCGATATTGGCGAACAGGTACCAGGCGAAATCACCGTCGGGATGGAAGTACTGACGGCCGCCCTGGGCCGGCGCCACTGTCGGTATCCCGTAGCTGCGGGTCAGCCCCTGGCCGATGCGTACCCCGCCACCGACGCCCGCATAGGTGTAGAGATTGCCCAGCGCCACGGAAGCCGAGGGGCCGTACTCCACCTCCAGCCCTGCGGCCCTGGCCGGCAGCCATAGCTGCGTCTGCCAGCCGGTGCTGATCACCGGCTCGTTGTGCAGCTGGTGATCCCAACCCTCCGGCTCATCACTGCCGGTCAGCTTGTGTACCGCCTTCTGAGCATCCTTGGCGCCCGAGGCCGGGCCGACGATGCCGAGATCCAGATTGAAGGTGTCCACCCGTCGCCAGTCATCTCCCTCTTCACCGGCGAACAGCGAGACGCCACCGAACAGGTAGCCCGCGTAGGGGCGGTCATCCTGATCCGGTTGCTCTCGCTTGATGTCATTGGGGGTATAGATCTGCTGTCCGAAGCGGTAGGCCGTGGCGTCCAATCGCGCCGCGCTGAAGCCGGGCACCCAGTCCGCGAATGAGCGTGACCAGTGCTGCTCTGGTGTCTTGAAGGTGTAGCTCAGCGCAAAGCCGTTGGTGTAATGGCCATCATCGCCGGAGGTGAGAATGTCGTTCTCGACCTTCAATGACAGCACGCCACCCTCGTCCTCGGC
>NZ_CFDJES010000023.1:0-2281 GCF_983723665.1 Cobetia sp.
GCGGTCTTGATGCCGGTGAGCAGATTGGGCGTCGCCAGCGGCAGGATGACGTGACGCAGCTGCTCGCGACGCGTCAGGCCCATGCCACGTGCCACCTTGACCAGCAGCGGGTCCACCGTCAGCAACGCGGTGATCGCCGCGCGGATGATCGGCAGCAAGGAGTAGACGAACAACGCGATCACCGCCGGTACCACCCCGATGCCGAACAGCGGAATCATCAGTGCCAGCAGCGCGATGGAGGGGATGGTCTGCAGCAGGCCGGTGACGTAGAGCACCACCCGCGAGACCTTCGGATTGCGATAGACAAGCAAGGACAGCGGCAGGCCGACCAGACACGCCAGCAGCAGCGCCGAGAGCGTCAACTGCAGGTGCTCGATCAGATTGGTACCCAGCTTGTCCCACTTGGCGCCGCTGACTTCACGCTGCTCGGTGGTGATGCCCTGTTCCTGAATGAAGCGACTGGCGACCTGAGCGAAGCTCTGCTCATCGGTGGAAACGCGGGCGTTGAGCGCCTGCATGCTGTCTTCATCGAGGCTCCCCGCCAGCTGGTTGAGCGCCGCGACGGCATCTTCCGGCAAGGCGGCATTCACGAAGGGTACCGCCAGATACTCGGGGAAGTAGCCCTTGTCATCGTCGAGCAGCACGAAGTCGAAGCGCTTGATGTCGCCCTCGGTGGAATAGGCATCGGTGGCGTCGATCTTGCTCTCGCGCAGCGCCTGATAGGCGATGCCGTGCTCGATGCCACGCGGCACCTGGGAAAGGCCGTATTCCGCGGCCAGTCCCGGCCAGCCATCCGGACGCTTGATGAACTCATGCGACATCGCGACGGACAGATCCGGGTGATCGGCCATATCGCCGATGGTACTGATGCCCAGCGACTCGGCCTGATCACGGCGCATGCTGACGGCGTAGGTATTGTTGAAGCCCAGCGGCTCGAGCACGCGCAGGCCCTGCTCGCGACTCAGCTCATCGAGCTTCTCGAGCGGAGGCACGTCGTCCAGCTTGAGAATCGCGTGGGCCAGGGTGCCGGTGTATTCGGGATAGACATCCAGCTCGCCTTCCGCCAGCCCCTGATAGGTGATGATGGTCTGCCCCAGCCCCAGACGGCGCTCGACCGTGAAGCCGGCGTCCTCCAGCACCTGCGCGAAGATCTCGCCCAGCAGATGCCCTTCGCGGTCAGCCTTGGAGCCGACCACGATCGGCTTGTCCTCGGGCCATGTCGCGGCTTGCTCTTCCGCGCTGGCAAGCGGGCTGGACACCAGCGCTCCCAGACTGGCAAGCGCCAGGCCGGCGACCATCAGCGCACCGGACAGCCCGCGGCGCGAGCGTTGCAGGACGGGAGTCGTCATCAGCGTCTTCATGCGCGTGCCTCCAGCAGTCGGGCCACGCGCTCATCCGCCGGCGCCGTGGTGATGGTGTCGGGGCTGGCGGCCTGCAGCACCACGCCGGGCGCCATCACCACCATGTGATCGGACAGGCTCAGCGCCTCGTTCATGTCGTGGGTGACCATCACCACGCTGCGCGGCTCCTCCTGCTGCATGCGCTGGAACTGGGCGTGCACCTCGATGCGCGTGATCGGGTCGACGGCCGAGAAGGCCTCATCGAGCAGCAGCAACGGTGGCTCCAGCATCATGGCGCGACACAGCCCGACGCGCTGGGCCTGACCGCCGGAAATCTCGTGGGGATAGCGGGTCAGCAGCGCCATGTCGAGATCCATCATCTGGAACAGACGCGCGATGCGTGCCTTGACGCGCTCGGCGCTCCAGCCTTCGCGGTCAGCGAGAATGGCGACGTTGTCGCGTACGCTGAGATGGGGAAAGAGGCCGATCTGCTGGACGGCATAGCCGATGCGGCGACGCATGACTGGCAGGTTGGCGTAATCGACGGCGGCGCCGAACACCTTCACCTCGCCTTCATCCGGGCGGATCAGGCCGTTGATCAGCTGCAGCAGGGTCGATTTGCCACAGCCACTGGCACCGACCAGGGCGGTGATACGGTCACGCGGCAGTTCAAGATCAATGCCTTCAAACAGGCGCTGACCGGCAAAGCCCTTGTGCAGGCCGCTGAAGCGGACTGCCGGGGCGGTGTCATCACTCATCGAGTAGGTCCTTCTAGGCAGGTGAGCATGAGTCTGGAATGGTAAAAAGCGCTGGCGAGTCAGCGCACTTGCACACTAAAGAGTGCCGGTGACACCAGGCAGGTGACGGGAATGCTCCCCACTGACGCCCTCACGACTTCCTCAATCAACAGTGACTACAGCGTCTCAGCTTATCAAGTCACC
>NZ_CFDJES010000023.1:2381-6317 GCF_983723665.1 Cobetia sp.
CCCTGCGACCTTGGTCAAAGCGCCGCATAATGACCTTTACGTTAACGTCAACTTTGACCTAGAGTAATTTCCATCACACGCCAAGGCGGCCCATGACGGGCGGACTTGATAAGCCGGTCGCGACAGACCGTTTGCCATCAGGTCATCACAGCCCCTGGCGGGCCTTGCTCATCGCGCTTCACCGATCTACAGGATGCCAGATCATGCACAGCCTCTATTCACCGCTGGATTTCGGACTCGACGAGACACACACCCTGCTGCGTGAGCAGGTCAACGCCTTTGCCCGCGACGAGATCGCCCCGCGCGCCGCCGAGATCGATGCCAGCAATGCCTTCCCCGATGACCTGTGGCAGAAGTTCGGCGACATGGGCCTGCTCGGCATCACCGTGCCGGACGAGGACGGCGGCAGCGGCATGGGCTATCTGGCGCACTGCATCGCGATGGAAGAGATCTCGCGCGCCAGCGCCTCGGTGGCGCTCTCCTACGGCGCGCATTCCAACCTGTGCGTGAACCAGATCAAGCTCAACGGCACTGCCGAGCAGAAGGCACGTTATCTGCCGCAACTGATGAGCGGCGAGCATGTCGGCGCGCTGGCGATGTCCGAACCCGGCGCCGGCTCTGACGTGGTCTCGATGCAGCTCAAGGCCGAACTGCGCGGCGATCACTACGTGCTCAACGGCAACAAGATGTGGATCACCAACGGCCCGGATGCCCACACCCTGGTGGTCTACGCGAAGACCGACCCGGACGCCGGCTCCAAGGGCATCACCGCCTTCATCATCGAGCGTGACTTCCCCGGTTTCTCCACCGCCCAGAAGCTCGACAAGCTCGGCATGCGCGGCTCCAACACCTGCGAACTGGTCTTCCAGGACTGCCAGGTGCCGGTCGAGAACGTGCTGGGTGAGGTCAATCGTGGCGTCAAGGTGCTGATGCGCGGGCTCGATTTCGAGCGCACCGTACTGGCCGCCGGCCCCATCGGCATCATGCAGGCCTGCATGGACATCGTGGTGCCCTACCTGCATGAGCGTCGCCAGTTCGGCCAGGCCATCGGTGAATTCCAGCTGGTGCAGGGCAAGGTCGCCGACATGTACACCACCCTCAATGCCTGTCGCGCCTATCTGTATGCGGTCGCCAATGCCTGTGATCGCGGCCAGACCTCACGCAAGGACGCCGCGGGCGTCATTCTCTACTGCGCCGAGAAGGCCACCCAGATGGCGCTGGATGCCATCCAGCTGCTCGGCGGCAACGGCTACATCAACGAGTACGCTACCGGACGCCTGCTGCGAGACGCCAAGCTTTACGAGATCGGCGCCGGCACCAGCGAGATTCGCCGCATGCTGATCGGGCGTGAACTGTTCAACGAGAGCGCCTGATACCTCTCGTCATCCCCTACTCTTTTTCGCAACCCTTCGCCGCTGGAGCTTGCTCGATGGCCATACTGACCTCCCTGATCAATCCGCGCAGTGACCAGTTCCGCGCCAATGAAGCGGCGATGCAGGCCGAGGTCGATCGCCTGCACCAGCTGCTGGAGACCGTCGCGGCCGGTGGCGGTGACAAGGCGCGTGAACGTCACGAGTCGCGCGGCAAGCTGTTCGTGCGCGAACGCATCGACCACCTGATCGATGAAGGCTCGCCCTTCCTCGAACTCTCTGCGCTGGCGGCCCACGACGTCTACGACAGCCCTGTCCCCGGCGCGGGCCTGGTCACCGGCATCGGCCGCGTCAGCGGCGTGGAGTGCGTCATCGTCGCCAACGACGCCACCGTCAAGGGCGGCACCTACTTCCCGATGACGGCCAAGAAGCATCTGCGCGCCCAGGAAATCGCCCGCAAGCATCGCCTGCCCTGTCTCTATCTGGTCGATTCCGGTGGCGCGCATCTGCCCCACCAGGACGAGGTCTTCCCGGACCGCGACCACTTCGGCCGCATCTTCTACAACCAGGCCACGCTGTCTGCCGAGGGTATCCCGCAGATCGCCGTGGTGATGGGGTCATGTACCGCAGGCGGCGCCTATGTGCCGGCGATGGCGGACGAATCCATCATCGTGCGCGAGCAAGGCACCATCTTCCTGGCGGGGCCGCCGCTGGTGAAGGCCGCCACCGGTGAGGACATCAGCGCCGAGGCACTGGGCGGCGCCGAGGTGCACTGCAAGATCAGCGGCGTGGCCGACCATCTGGCCGACAACGACGCCCATGCCCTGCAGCTGGCTCGCCGCGCCGTGTCGCGCCTCAACTGGCAACGCAAGGGCCAGCTCGCGCTGCGCGAATCGCGTCCGCCACGCCTGGACCCGCAGGAGCTCTACGGCATCGTCGGCACCGACCTCAAGAAACCCTACGACGTGCGCGAAGTGATCGGCCGCCTGGTGGATGACTCGGACTTCGACGAGTTCAAGCGCGAGTACGGCGAGACGCTGGTCACCGGCTTCGCGCATCTGCATGGCCATCCGGTCGGCATCCTCGCCAACAATGGCGTGCTGTTCTCGGAAAGCGCCCTCAAGGGCGCGCACTTCATCGAGCTGTGCACCCAGCGCCGGATTCCACTGATCTTTCTGCAGAACATCACCGGCTTCATGGTCGGCTCGCGCTACGAGCACGAAGGCATCGCGAAGCACGGCGCCAAGCTGGTGGCGGCGGTGGCCTGCGCAAAGGTACCCAAGTTCACGGTGCTGATCGGTGGCAGTTTCGGCGCGGGCAACTACGGCATGTGCGGGCGCGCCTATGACCCCAACCTGCTGTTCATGTGGCCCAACTCACGCATCTCGGTGATGGGCGGCGAGCAGGCCGCCAACGTGCTGGCACAGGTCAAGCGCGACCAGCATGCCCGCGAGGGGCGCGAGTGGCCCGCCGAGGAAGAAGAGGCCTTCAAGGCGCCGGTACGCGAGCAGTACGAGCGTCAGGGCCATCCGACCTACGCCAGTGCGCGCCTGTGGGATGACGGCGTGATCGACCCGCTGCAGACCCGCGACATCCTCGGTCTGTCACTGGCCGCGGCCATGAATGCCGAGATCGAGGACAGTCGCTTCGGTGTGCTGCGCATGTAACCCGTCAAGCGCTACAACAATGCTTGTGACCTGTACCGAACACAAGTAGTCATCTTGAAGCTAACAGAATGGAAGAAAGCACGATGACAGAGCCGCGCCAATCGAGTCGACTCGAGATAGATCAACACGGCGTCGCCCGCCTCACTCTGCTGCGTCCCGAGGTGCACAACGCCTTCGATGATCTGCTGATTGCGGAGCTGAATCAGCATCTGGAGAGCCTGCACGCCAGGGCGAGTCGCGATGAAGTGCGTGTGGTGGTACTGGCCTCCGAGGGCAAGAGCTTCTCGGCCGGCGCCGATCTCAAGTGGATGCAGCGCATGGTCGAGTATTCGCTGGAGGATAACCTCGCCGACTCACGCGAGCTTGCGCGACTGATGCAGCTGCTCGATGAGCTGCCCTGCCCCAGCGTGTGTCGTGTCCAGGGCGCCACCTTCGGCGGTGCCGTCGGCCTGGCGGCCTGCTGCGACATCGTGATTGCCGCCGAGCGGGCGCGCTTCTGTCTCTCCGAAGTGCGCATCGGCCTGGCACCGGCTGCCATCAGTCCCTACGTGCAGCGCGCCATCGGCTCACGCCAGATGCGCCGGTATGCCCTCAGCGCCGAGGTGATCGACAGTGCCACCGCGCAGCGCATCGGCCTGGTCCACGAGACCTGCCCCGATGAGCTGCTGGAGGCGCGCGTCACGGAGATGGTGCAGACCCTGCTGGCCACCTCGCCTGCCGCCAGTCGCGCCACCAAGGCGCTGCTCAGCGAGGTGGCTCAGGCACCTGCCAGCGCCGCGACCCGTGAACGCTGCTGCGAGGTGATCAGCCAGCTGCGCGTCAGCGAACAGGGCCAGGCCGGTCTGGCCGCCTTCTTCGCCGGCACGCCGGCGCCCTGGGTGCCGACCGAGAACCAAACA
>NZ_CFDJES010000023.1:6417-12018 GCF_983723665.1 Cobetia sp.
GCCACCTTCGCCACAGGACGCTTGCCATGAACGCCAACCGCGAGACAGACCAGACCCTCCCCGCCGGTTGCGGCGAGATCCGCAAGCTGCTGGTCGCCAACCGGGGCGAGATCGCCGTACGCGTGATGCGCACCGCTCGCGCGATGGGCATCCAGACAGTGGCGGTCTACTCCGATGCCGACGCCGATGCCCTGCATGTGCGCGAGGCCGACGAGGCCGTGCGTCTCGGCCCCGCCAGCGCCCGCGAAAGCTATCTGGATATCAAAAAGGTGATCGCTGCCGCACGCAAAAGCGGTGCCGATGCCGTGCATCCCGGCTATGGCTTCCTGTCCGAGAACGCCGCCTTCGTCAGCGCGCTGGCCGAGGCCGGCATCATCTTCGTCGGCCCGCCCCAGAGCGCGATCGCCGACATGGGCGACAAGTCGGCCGCCAAGATGCGCATGCAGGCGGCCAATGTGCCGCTGGTGCCCGGCTACCATGGCGATGACCAGCAGGACGATTTGCTGCAGGCTGAAGCGGACCGCATGGGCTATCCGGTGCTGATCAAGGCCTGCGCCGGCGGTGGCGGCAAGGGCATGCGCGTGGTCGAGAGCGCGCGGGAATTTGCGGCGGCGCTGGCCAGCTGTCGCCGTGAATCCCGCGCCGCCTTCGGTGACGAGCGCATGCTGATCGAGAAATACCTGACCCAGCCGCGCCACGTCGAAGTCCAGGTGTTCTGCGACAGCTACGGCAGCGGTGTCTATCTGTTCGAGCGCGATTGCAGTGTCCAGCGTCGCCACCAGAAGGTGCTGGAAGAGGCCCCCGCGCCGGGGCTGACGCCGTCGCTGCGCCGTGAGATGGGCGAGGCCGCCGTGCGGGCAGCGCGCGAGATCGGCTATGTCGGTGCCGGCACCATCGAGTTTCTGCTCGACGCACCGCAGCCGGGCAGCGAAAGCCACGGCGCCTTCTACTTCATGGAGATGAACACCCGCCTGCAGGTCGAGCACCCGGTCACCGAGATGATCACCGGCGAAGACCTCGTCGAATGGCAACTGCGCATCGCGCGGGGCGAACGCCTGCCGCGCCAGCAGGATGAGCTGACGTTGACCGGCCACAGCTTCGAGGCGCGCCTCTACGCCGAAGACCCGGACAACGACTTCCTGCCCGCCACCGGTGTGCTGGAACGCTTCCGGCTGGATCTGGCAGGGGGCGGGTTGACCGCCCGGCAGGTACGCCTGGACAGCGGCGTCGCCGAGGGCGATGAAGTCTCGATGCATTACGACCCGATGCTGGCCAAGCTGATCAGCTACGGGCCGACTCGCGAACAGGCGCTCGAGACAATGCTGCGCGCACTGGCAGCGCTGGAAGTGCGCGGCGTCACCACCAACCGCGCCTTCCTGTCCCGCCTGGCTGGCCATGCTGACTTCCGCGCCGCCGAGCTGGATACCCGCTTCATCGAGCGTCATCACGACAGCCTGTTCCCCAGCGCGACGCTGGACCATGACAGTCTCGCGGCCAGTGCCCTGCTGGCGCTCTCGCGCCTGAATGAGCAAGCCAGCCACGCATCACCTTCGCGCTCCACATCACATCGGAGCCAAGCACTCTGCGCCAGCCCGTGGGAGCGCCGCGATGGCTGGCGCAATGGCCTGCCACACCAGGTGCGCCTGGCGCTGTGTCTGCCCGCTGACGCCGATACCGATGAGCGCAGCGACAAGGTGGCGCATATCATCGCGCGCCGCCCCGTAACACATGCCTCCCTGGCGAATACGCACACCTCAGATACGCCATCGATGAGCGACTCGCGCGGCGACTGGCAACTGGAAGTGACCACTCACTGCGGCGATGAAAGACAGACCACAAGCCATCTCGGCCGACTCACTCGCCTTGAAGGCAACGCCATCGCCGTGACGCTGGATGGCTATCGTCGTCGCTTCCAGGCCAGTCACGCGCCGGCCCGCGGCGGTGAAGTGCTGGTGCTGTCGTCAGCGCAGCACAGCCAGTCCGGCAGCACTCCACAGGGGGAATCACGCCTGCTGTGGCGGCGCGCCGATGCCGTGGACCACGCGCGCCACGAGACCCAGGCGACCCTGAATGCGCCGATGAATGGCACCGTGGTCGCGCAGCTGGTCGCGCCGGGCAGCCATGTCCCGCAGGGCACACCCCTGATGGTGATGGAGGCGATGAAGATGGAGCACACCCTCAATGCCCCCGCCGATGGCGAGGTCGCCCAGTTCCACTTCTCGGCCGGTGACAGCGTGGTCCAGGGCGATGTGCTGCTCGAATTCACGGCCGCGCAGGTCGAGTCGGACAAGGAGTAGTCAGCATGCACTTTCCCCGCAAGGTACGCATCGTCGAGGTGGGGGCACGCGACGGACTGCAGAACGAGTCGGTGCCCGTCGCGACTACCACCAAGCTAGAGTTGATCCGGCGTCTGAGCGACAGCGGTCTTGCGCATGTCGAGGCCGCCAGTTTCGTCTCGCCCAGGTGGGTGCCGCAGATGGCCGATCACCGCGAGATCATGCTGGCGCTGCGCGACAGCTCCGCCGAGTCACCAACTACCAAGTCAACAACCGCCAAGTCAGCGACCACTTACTCCGCCCTCACGCCCAACATGAAGGGGCTTGAGGCGGCGCTTGAGTGTGGTGTGCGCGAGGTGGCCGTGTTCGGCTCGGCCAGCGAGTCCTTCTCGCAGCGCAACATCAACTGCTCGATCGCCGAATCGCTTGAGCGCTTTGCGCCAGTGGTGGAACACGCCCTCAAGGCCGGTGTGCGTGTGCGCGGCTATGTGTCCTGCGTGCTCGGCTGCCCCTATGAAGGCGAGATAGCCCCCGCCGAGGTGGCCGCCGTCGCTCGCGAGCTCAAGGCCATGGGCTGCTACGAAGTCTCGCTGGGCGACACCATCGGCGTCGGCACGCCGCTCAAGGCCAAGCACATGCTGGAGCAGGTCAGTCGCGAGGTGCCGATCACGCAGCTCGCCGCCCACTTCCACGACACCTACGGCCAGGCACTCGCCAACCTCTACGCCGTGCTGGAAGAAGGCATCGCGGTGATCGACAGTTCGGTGGCGGGTCTGGGCGGCTGCCCCTACGCCAAGGGCGCCTCGGGCAATGTCGCCAGTGAAGACGTGCTCTATCTGCTTGAGGGCATGGGCATCGAGACGGGGGTGGATCTGGCAGCGCTGGCCCGCACCGGTGACTGGATCAGCCGCACGCTTGGGCGACCGAATGGCTCACGCGTCGGTCAGGCGCTGATGGCGAGTTGTTGAGGGTGGGTGGCTCAAGACCAGTAGTTTGAGACGCTGCCAAGCGAGGCCGCAATGGCGCGCGCTGATTGCGACCAAGGGCCGCACTGGATGGTCGCTGTCATGGAATCGGTGTAGGCTTGCCGCCGTTCGCGCACCGCTTGAGCCCGATGCGCGCCTTCCAACACCATGTCTCGGCCTGAATCTTCGCCCGTCTTCTTAGCGGGTGAAGCGCGAGACAGCTTTCAGGACACCGTGATGAGCGCCCTCCCGAACTGCCCGGCCTGCAATTCCGAATTCACCTACGACGACGGCATGCAGTACGTCTGCCCTGAATGTGCCCATGAGTGGTCCAAGGAAGCCGCCGTCGAGGAAGCCGGCCCGGTATTCCGCGATGCCAACGGCAACGAGCTGGTCGATGGCGATACCGTCACCGTCATCAAGGACCTGAAGATCAAGGGCACCTCCTCCGTCGTCAAGGTCGGCACCAAGGTCAAGAACATCCGCCTGGTGGATGGCGATCACGACATCGACTGCAAGATCGATGGCGTCGGCCCGATGAAGCTCAAGTCGATCTTCGTCAAGAAAGCCTGATCGATCCGCTCGCCTGACACGACGATGCCCCGCCTGCGCTCTGTGCGCGACGGGGCATCGTCGTTTGCGGACTGTCGTTTTCGGACTATCGTTTCCAGCCCGCCATTTCCGGCTTGCCGAGGCGCCTTGTTCAGTCCGCTTTGGCTAGCCCTGGCCCGCGCCAATACGCTCCAGTCCTCTCAAGCCCGCTCCAGCCCACCACCCCAGCAAGTGCTCACTCACTCCTCAGGCGACGTCTTGTCGAGCGGCGTGACCTTGGACAGGCGTATGCGGCGCTGACCGCCGACCTCGAATTCAAAGCGGCCACTCACCTGGACCTCGCGCCCGATATAGGCACCGATGCGCTCCGGTGGCAGCAGTTCCAGGCGCTGCTGTCCTTCGCCTTCCAGCCAGTAGCGGTTGGGCACGTCTTCGCTGCGCACCCTGCCCTGCACGGCCACCTGCTCGCCCTGCCAGGCCTCGGAGTGTTCCAGCAGCGTCGCCACGCTGGTAGGGCGTGGGCCATTGACGCCATCGCATCCCGTTGTGGCCATCAGCATCACCGCCACGGCCACCATCGCCAGCCAGTGTTGCATCCCCTTGTTCATCTTCATTCCTCGCGCGACTGATACTTCATCGGGGGCTACCCGCTCGCTCATTCACTCGCTTGCGGCTTGAGGGGACTCGGGCAACGGCCCGGCAGTCGAGTTCCTCGCCCCTCGCATCGAATGGCGATATCTCGTGGTCACCCAGACGCACCTGACGCCTGACGTGGACTCATGCACAGTCTGACAGCTGCCACGCGAGGCGATAACTCCCTGACCAATAGAATCAGCCATCAGGATCAGCCCTCAACGCAGGCCGTGAGGCGCCGCGCCACCCGCCAGCCCCATCACGACTCTGAGGCCTGTCATGCTGAGGCATGGTCGCCGCGCGGTGTCTGCGGGCACCGCCCTTGTCTCGCGCGCCAGCCGCACCTATATCATTGCCCGCAGGGGCACACCGCGCCATCGACGAAGCATGTGTGAAGCGCTTCGTCATATCGCCCTGCCGGCACCTCATCAGGAGAATGACATGAAGACAGCCAAGGTGGCCTATATCACCGGCGGTGCTCAAGGCATCGGCCGCGGCATCAGCGACTACCTGCTCGCCCACGGCTGGCGCGTGGCCGTGGCGGATATCGATGCCGAGGCAGGCCAGCAATATCGAGAGATGAAGAAGCGACAGGCGAGCGGGCTCGCAGAGGAGCCTGCAGAGCCGTCGGGGGAGCAGCCCGCAGAAGACATCGGCGAGCGATTGCGCGTCTTCACGCTGGATGTGCGTGACGAGAAATCCGTGGCCGCCAGCATCGCGGCTACCTGCGAGGCCTTCGGGCGGCTGGACGCGGTGATCAACAATGCCGCGATCGCCGACCCCTTCCAGGGCAAGCTTGAGGAGCTGTCACTCGAGCGCTGGCATCAGGTACTCGACACCAGCCTGACCAGCAGCTTCCTGACCGCCAAGCATGCGGCGCGTCATCTGCGCGAGACTGGCGGCAGCATCGTCAATCTGGCCTCCAGCCGCGCGCTGCAGTCCGAGCCGCACAGCGAAGCCTACGCCGCCAGCAAGGGCGGCATCGTCGCCCTCACCCACGCCATGGCGATGAGCCTCGGGCCGGAGATTCGTGTCAATGCGGTCAGTCCGGGCTGGATCGACGTCAGCGCCCTGCAGAAAAGCGGCGAGACCGAGTCGCTGAGTGACGAAGACCACGCCCAGCATCCCGTCGGGCGCGTCGGCCATGTCGATGACATCGCCGCGCTGGTGGCCTT
>NZ_CFDJES010000023.1:12118-15977 GCF_983723665.1 Cobetia sp.
GAGACGACAACGCCTGACGCGATTGCACGTCAGGCGTTGTCAGTTCTTGAGCTGCGTCCGGGTTTCCCTGAACGCTCAACTGCGGACTTGTCTTGAGCGGGCCGTGGTCACACCGCGTGCGGTGCCAGCCACTGCTTGAGCTGACCGGCCTGCATCACGCCTGATTCGCGCGCCAGCTCCTTGCCCTGCTTCATCACCAGCAGCGTCGGAATGCTGCGGATGCCGAAACGACCGGCCAGCGCCTGCTGGGCTTCGGTGTCGATCTTGGCGAAACGCACACGGGTGCCCATCTGCGCGGCGACTTCATTGAAGATCGGCCCCATCATCTTGCACGGGCCACACCAGCTGGCCCAGAAGTCGATGACCACCGGCATTTCACTGCGCACCACCAGGGCCTCGAAGTTGTCGCTGGTCAGTTCCAGCGGCTCCTTGGGCAGTACGGCGGCGCTGCACTTGCCGCAGCTGGGGTTGTCATCCAGACGCGCGGTGGCCACACGATTGAGAGCGAGACATTGCGGACAGGCCAGCACGAGGGATTCAGACATGATCGGACTCCAGAGAAATGGGGATGCGGCGCGCCACGTGACGGTCAACCGTCAGACGCGTACCGATAAGCGCAGATCATACGACTCGTGGGCCAGGAAGCAATTGAGCCACCTTATCGCCCTGATTGGCTGGCTGTATGAGCCCGCCTGATCTGAACATTCGCCTGACCCGAACGAACTTAACGACCCCCTGCACTCAACCTGAAGGGCCCCGCCAGTCACGGCGGGGCCCTTCGCGCTTTAGCACACCCAAGAGTCGCTCAGATGCTGGCCAGCCCGAACTTGATGCACAGCGTCACCAGCACCAGCAGGAAGAGGGTTTCCACCACCATCAGGATCACCGGCTTCCAGCCCACCACCGCCAGCTTCTGGAACGACGTCTTGACGCCCAGCGCGGCAATCGCCGCCACCAGACACCAGCGCGACAGATCAGTGAAGCCTTCCACGGCGACGCTTGGCACCCAGCCGAGGCTGTTGATCAACACCAGTGCCACGAAGGCGATCAGGAAGGTGGGGAACATCGGCACCTTGCCGCCCTCATCGCCATTGGCCTGGCGCGCACTGCGGAACAGCAGCATGAAGACCATCACCGCCGGCACCAGCATCGCCACCCGCAGCAGCTTGACGAAGGTCGAGACATCCCCGGTGTGCTCGGAAATGATGTAGCCCGCGCCCACCACCTGAGCCACGTCATGGATGGTGCCGCCGAGGAAGATGCCGGCCTCGGCATCATCCAGCCCCAGCAGCCTGACGATCAGCGGATAGGTGATCATCGCCACGGTCGAGAGGGTCGTCACCCCGACCACGGTCATGATGGTGTGGCGCTCGCTGGTGGCGTTGCGCGGCATCACCGCCGACAGCGCCAGTGCCGCCGAGGCACCGCAGATGGCCACCGAGCCACCGGTCAATAGCCCCATGTCGCGGTCCAGCCCCATCACGCGGGCCAGCAGCGCGCCGAACAGGATGGTCGCCACCACCCCGAGCACCACCGTGATCACCGGGCCGAGGCCGAGACTCGCGACCTGCTCCAGCGTGATGCGCACGCCCAGCAGGGCCACGCCAAGGCGCAGTACCGTCTTGGAGGCGAACTCGATGCCCGCCTTGCACGGCCCCTCCTCGGAGAGAAAGTGCAGCGACATGCCGAACAGCAGCGCATAGAGCAGCGTCGGGCCGCCGTAATGATCGGCGATGAAGGTGGTCGCCAGCGCGATGATGATGCAGATCAACAGGCCCGGCATGATGGTGCGCACGCGCCCTTCCAGGGTCCGCCACAGGCTGGTGGGCGGGGTGGGTGTGTCGTGCAGTGATGAACTGTTGTCAGTGGCCACGCGGATTCCTCTTGAAGACCAGCAAGCGGTGACGGGCAAGCTGCCCCGCCGCGATGTGTCGTTCAGGCACGCAGGCCTGCTAGCTGGCCTGGGCCATGTTCACCTGGGCGGCCTTGATCATGTCGGCGGCCTTCTCGGCGATCATGATGGTCGGCGCATTGGTATTGCCGGACACGATCACCGGCATGATCGAGGCATCCACCACGCGCAAGCCGTGCAGGCCATGGACACGCAGCTCGTCATCCACCACCGCCAGCGCATCGTGGCCCATCTTGCAGGTGCCCGCCGGGTGATAGATGGTCTGGCTGAACTGACGCGCGGCTTCCAGCAACTCCTCATCGCTCTGGTAGTGCGCGCCCGGCACGTACTCCTCGCTGATCACCGAGGCCAGCGGCGCTGCCTGGGCGATACGCCGCGCCACCTTGATGGCATCGACCACCACGCGGCGGTCTTCCTCGGCGCTCAGATAGTTGGGCTGGATGGAAGGATAGATGCTGGCGTCGGCGCTGGTGATGCGCACCTGGCCGCGACTGTGCGGGCGCAGCTGACACACCGAGGACGTGAACGCCGAGAACGGATGCACGCCATCGGCGGGCTTGTCGGCACTCAACGGCTGCATGTGGAACTGGATATCGGGGCGCGTCAGCCCCTCGCGCGACTGGGTAAAGGCGCACACCTGACTGGCTGCCAGCGTCAGCGGGCCGGTACGCGTGAAGAGGTACTGGGTGCCGACCGCCAGCTTCTTGAGCGGATGACGCACCTCGTCATTGAGGGTGCGGCACTGGGTCTTGAACACCAGCCGTACCTGCAGGTGGTCCTGCAGGTTTTCCCCGACTCCCGGCAGCGCGTGCAGGCATTCGACGCCGACACTGGCCAGATGCTCGGGCTCACCGATACCGGAGCACTGCAGAATCTGCGGGCTGCCGATGGCGCCGCTGGACAGCAGCACCTCGCGCTCGGCGCGCGCCGTGTGGATCGTGCCCTTCACCTCGTATTCCACTCCCACCGCACGCTTGCCTTCCAGCAACACGCGGCGACAGTGCGCATGCTTGACCAGCGTCAGATTGCTGCGCGTGAGCGCCGGGCGCAGGAAAGCCCTGGCCGTGCTGCAGCGCAGGCCCTTGTAGGTGGTCTGCTGGAAATAGCCGACCCCTTCCTGGCGCTCGCCATTGACGTCCTGGTTGAGCGGAATCCCCGCCTCCACCGCCGCCTCGATGAAGCGCTCGGCGATCTCGCGCTTGAGGCGCAGGTCAGAGACATGCAGCGGCCCATCGGTACCGTGCCATTGGTTGGCGCCGCGCGCCTGACACTCCGACTTGCGGAAGTACGGCAGCACTGACGCGTAGCCCCAACCCTGATTGCCCGCGGCCGCCCAGTCGTCGTAGTCCTCGTGCTGGCCACGGATATACAGCAGCCCATTGAGCGAGCTGGAACCGCCCAGCACCTTGCCCCGCGGCCACTGCAGCCGACGACCATTGATGCCCTTGTCAGGGTCGGTGAGATAGCACCAGTCGGTGGCCGGGTTATGCATCGTCTTGAAGTAGCCCACCGGCACATGAATCCACGGATTCCAGTCCGAGCCGCCGGCCTCCAGCAGCAAGACCTTGATGGAGGGGTCTTCGGTTAGACGATTGGCTAGCACGCAACCGGCTGAACCCGCTCCGATCACGATGTAGTCATAGGCGGCTGATGCGTCGGCATTGGCGTAACGTGTTGTTTTCATTATTTTATATACCATATCGAGACATATTGTCTCATAATCATGGTATCAAAATTTGGATTCGTCAAATACGAAACGTATTGTCTCAATATCTTTGCCAAAGCTGAAAAAGTGCCCTACATTGAGATTTGAAACGCCGGTAACGGTACTTTTCGTCTCGTTATACGACCAACTATGTAAGACGAACTAGCGAGAACGACACAGACCGCCATCAATGGCAGTCACCAGAGAGGCCAGAAGCAGGGCTCATGGGCTCTGGAGACATG
>NZ_CFDJES010000023.1:16077-20365 GCF_983723665.1 Cobetia sp.
CAGCGGAAGCAAGCCCCGCACCGCAAGACCCATAACAACGCCAACACAGGGCGAGTGATACGACATCACTTCCCGGCCGCCAGGCCTGCATCCCACCACAAAAGCAAACACAATACCGGGAGCACTACCATGCCATCGCCACTCAGCAAGCTGTCACGCCGTGACTTCCTCGACATCTCGGGTCGCTTCGGTCTGACCTCGACCCTGCTGGCCGCCACCGGCCTCGGCGCAGGTCTCACCGCGTCCACGCTGGCGCGCGCCGCCGACCAGGAGCAGCAGAAACGCTACAAGACAGCGCCCAAGTTCCAGCTGCGCTTCGGTGCCTCGGGCTTCAATGAGCGCAATCTCGATATCCAGAAATCCGGTCAGCTGTTCTTCGCGCGCGACCTGGAAGAGCGCACCAACGGCGCCATCCGCGTCGAGTTCATGGGCAGCAACGAGGTCTGCAACCAGCTGGACTGCGTCGGCAAGACCCAGCAGGGCATCGTCGATATCTACTCGGCCTCCACCCAGAATTCCTCGGGCAGCGCGCCGTATCTGAACGTGCTCGATTTCGCCTACCTGTTCCCCACCGTCGCCTCGATGTTCCACTTCTTCTATCACAAGAAGAGTGAGCAGCTGCTGCGCGAACCGCTGCGCCAGCGCCACAACCTGCAGTTCCTGTTCACCCACTGTGACCTGCGCGGCATCATGCTCGGCCTCAAGTGGCAGGACAAACCGCTGGTCACCAGCATCGATGATCTCAAGGGCACCAAGAATCGCGTCACCGGCACCCAGATGGGACGCATCGCGATGGAGCAGCTGGGCCTGAACCCGGTGCCGGTCGCCTGGGAAGAGACCCTCGATGGCCTGCGTCAGGGCCTGCTGGATGGCGCCGAGACCTGGATGAGCGCCGTGGCCTACGCCGGCATGGCACCGGTGGTGTCCCAGGCGGTCGACCTGCGCTTCTTCGCCGGTACCGAACACACCGGCATGAGCCTGCCCAAGTTCGACAGCCTCGGTTCCGAGCTGCAGGACCAGGTGATGGAGTCCGCCTACTGCGCGCAGATCTTCACCCAGGGCATGAACGAGGCCGGGCGCTTCGAGATCGTCGGTGCCACCGAGCACCCCGCCGCCGGCACCGTCTTCGCCGAGAACAACGTGCGCGTGGCGCCGCTGTCGGACGCCGAACGCTCACGCGCCGAGCAGATGTGCTCGCCGGAATTCAATCCCGAGCCGTGGGAGCAGTGGCGCGAACGCCTCAACAAGTGGTCCGGCGGTCTCGACATCTATCAGGAAATCCATGATGTCGCGCGCGAGATTCCGCGTGATGTCGCCGCCGTCAACGTCAAGCCGCAGCGCTGGTGGAGGGGGTAATGGGCGATACCACCATTTTCAGCCAACCGACCAAGAAACCTGCCCTCAAGAAGGCCGCGCCCTGGGCGCGTCCCTTCCTGTGGCTGGACGCCCATCTGGAACAGGTCGTCATCCTGATCGCCTATTCCGGCATGGCCGGCATCATCTTCGTCGAAGTCATCCGGCGCTTCTTCTTCGGCCTGCAGGCCCCCTGGAGCACCAGCATTCCCGTGCTGCTGTTCCTGTGGCTGACCTGGTTCGGCGCCTCGCTCAACGTCAAGAAGCGCACCCACCTGAGCCTCAACGAGATCCGCATGAAGCTGCCGCGCGGTGGCCAGTTCGCCTGCCTGATCCTCGATGCCGTGCTGTGGATCGGCTTCGGGCTGATGGTGATCTACTTCACCACCACCCAGGTGACGCTGGCCTACGACAACTACGCCATCGTGCCGGGCACCGACAACGTCATGCAGTGGTGGTTCTACCTCGCCACGCCGCTGGCGTGGGTGATGATCATCTATCGCGTACTGCAGAACCTCTACGCCGACTGGGCGCGCTATCGCCGCGGCGATTCCTTCAACCTGCAACCGTCCATCATGGACTGAGGAGGTCAGCATGACAGACGGTATCTGGATCTCCCTGATCACGGCGGGCGTGACCGCCTTCTTCCTGCTCGGCGTGCCCATCTTCCTCGTCATCGGCCTGTGGGTGGTCGGCACCAGTCTGGTGATCGACTTCACGCTGGCCAATGTCGGCGTCACCCTCTTCCAGGGCCTGAGCTTCTTCGGCCTGCTGGCGTTGCCGCTGTTCATCCTCACGGGGGACCTGATCAACGCGGCGGGCATCGCCAAGCGACTCTCCGACTTCGCCTACTCGACGCTGAGCTGGATGCGCGGCGGGATGGGCATGTCGACCCTCGGCGCCTGCGGGCTGTTCGCGGCGATTTCCGGCTCCAACGCTGGTACCACCGCCACCATCGGTTCGATCATGCAGCCCGAGATGGTCAAGAACGGCTATGACGAACGCTTCGCCGCCGCCACGGCGGCCTCCGGCGGCACCGTGGGCATCATCATTCCGCCCAGCATCATCTTCATCGTCTACGGCTTCATGATGAACCTGTCGATCAGTGACCTGTTCATCGCCGGCATGGTGCCGGGCGCCCTGATGGTGGTCGCGATGATGGGCGCCTGCTATCTGGTGGCGCGCAAGAATGGCTGGGGCCAGCTGCAGCCCTTCAAGGCCGGTGTCAGCGCCAGACTGGCGCGCAAGGCCTATCTGGGCTTCGCGACCATCGGCGTGGTGGTCTACGGCATCTACTCGGGCAAGTTCTCGCCGACCGAAGCCGCCGCCATCACCGTGGGCTTCACCATGATCGCGGGGCTGTTGATCACCCGCGAGATCAGCCTCAGGAAGCTGCCGACCATCATGCTGCGCTCGGGTCAGATCGCCGGCATGCTGGCACCGCTGATCGCCATCTCGGTGGTCATGCAGCAGCTGCTGTCGGTGTTGGGTGCCGGTCAGGCGCTGAGCGAGATGCTCAGCGGCATCGACAACTACTACCTGACGCTGGGCACCTGCATGCTGATCATCCTGCTGGCGGGCATGATTCTGGAAAGCCTGCCGGTGACGATCATCCTGGCGCCGATTCTCGCGCCCATCGCCCAGCAGGCCGGGGTCGACCCGATCCACTTCTCGGTCATCTTCCTGGTCGGTGCCGCCATCGGCTTCGTCACGCCACCCTTCGGGCTCAACCTGTACGTGGCCAGCAGCATCACCGGCATTTCCTACGTCAGACTGGTCAAGTACGTGATTCCCTACTTCATCGCGCTGATCGCCTGCTGGCTGGCCATCTGCCTGGTGCCTTCCCTTTCCCTGTTCCTGGTAAACCTGTAACACTAGCCTCATCGACAGCCCCGCGAGGGGCTGTCTTCGTCTCATCAGGGCAGCCTTCGCCAAGGGGCCCACTGCCGTGATGAATCGATGCACTGACGCCTTGCCACCCTGCCCCTGTCGGCCCCGGTCACCCCGAGTGACATGCGCCCGACAGCAGGATGAGGACACTAGATGAGCAAAGACACGCCCACCAATTCGACGCTCTTTCGCGCACTCGGCCTGCTGGAAGAAATCGTCACCACCCAGCACGCCGTCAGCGCCGCCGACCTCGAGAAGCGCTTCGACATCCCCAAGCCGACCGTCCATCGCCTGCTCAAGCAGCTGGAAGAACAGCAGCTGATCAGCCGTGATCTGGATGGCCGTCACCTGCTGCCCGGCCCGCGCTTTCGGCGCATGTCGCTGGGCGCACTGGCCAATGAGGGCCTCAAGGTGCCGCGCCGTGTCCTGCTGGAACGGCTGGCAAAGGAAGTCGGCGAGACCTGCAACCTGACGCTGCTCGATGGCCACGAGGTGATGTATTACGACCGCGTGGAAACCAACTGGCCGGTGCGCATCCAGCTGGCGCCCGGTTCACGCCTGCCGCTGCACTGCACCGCGAGCGGCAAGCTGTTTCTGGCGCTGATGCCGCTGCATCGCCGCCGCGCCCTGCTCGCCCACCTGGCGCTGGAGGCGCACACGCCCTGCACCCTGACCTCGCGTGCCACGCTGGAAGAGGCACTCGACACCGTGGCGCGCAATCAGCTGAGCACCGATGATGAGGAGTTCATCCAGGGCATGGTCGCCATCGCGGTGCCGGTCTTCGATGAGGTCGGCCAGATCCAGGCGACATTGGCGATCCACGCGCCGCGCCTGCGCCACTCCATCGACTCCCTGCTGGAGTGGGCGCCGCTGATGCGCCAGATCGCCACTGAGCTGGAAGGCACGCTCTGAGGCGTGCGCCCTGTGCGCACATGCCTCAAGAGGCAATCCCGTCCAGCCCCGTGTGACACCTGAGCCACGCTGACGATGGGCCATGATCCAAAACGCTCGCCCCCGCAGACAGTGATTGTCTGCGGGGGCGAGC
>NZ_CFDJES010000023.1:20465-22353 GCF_983723665.1 Cobetia sp.
GGTCAGGGCGTCGGTACCACCACCACCGGAATGCTGGCGCGCTTGATCACCCCCTTGGTGACCTTGCCCGCATAGGAGGCCACGAAGCCGCGCTTGTTGGTGGCCATGATGATCATGTCGCAGTCATGGCGCGTGGCGTAGCGGATGATCTCCGAGGCCGGATAGCCCTCCACCACATTCAGTCCGGCGATCACCGGGCGCGGGTCGCCGTTGTCATGGGTGCTCCAGAAGTCCTCCAGCATCTTTTCCAGGCTCTCCTTGGCCTGATCGAGCCGCTGCTGCATCAGGCCCTCCAGCGTCGGCTTGTGGCGGATGTTGACCTTGAGAGTGTTCATCACGTCATCCGACAATGACTTGACGGTATGCAGCACATGCAGCTCGGCGCCGGTCGCGCCCGCCAACCACACCGAGCGCGCCAGTACCCGCTCACAGTCTCCGCGCAGGCCTACACAACACAGAATTCGTTTGACTGCCGGCATCGTCCTTCTCCTCGTTCATTGCAGGGCTAGCGTTCAGATGGCGCTTCAGTAACCCATCACCCTGGGTAGCCACAGCGAGATTTCAGGCACATAGGCGATCAGGAAGATGGCCGCCACCGAGCCCGCCGCGAACGGCAATGCCTTCAGGGAAATCTCCTCTATGGAGGCGCCGCCTATCCCCGAGGCCACGAAGAGGTTCTCCCCCAATGGCGGCGTCTGGAAGCCGATGGCCAAGGCGCAGACCACCACGATGCCGACGTGCACCGGGTCCATCCCCAGCATGTACATGATCGGCAGCAGCACCGGGGTGAGAATCATGATCGCGGCCAGCGTCTCCATGAACATGCCGACGAACAGCAGGAAGAAGATGATCATCGCCCAGATCAGGTAGAGGTTGTCGGTCATCGCCAGCATGCCCTCGGCGATATGGGCCGGCACGCGTTGCTCGACCAGCAGCCGCCCGAAGACCGTCGCCGTGAACAGGATCAGCAGCACGCGACCGGTGATCCAGGTGGTGGTCTCCAGGGTGCGCAGCGTCGGCTTCCACTTGAGTTCCTTGTGCAGGAAGATGCCGACGATCAGGGTGTAGACGATGGCGACGATGGCGGATTCGGTCGGCGTGAAGAGGCCGCTGTAGATACCGCCCAGGATGATGAAGGGCGCCAGCATCGACCAGACGCCCTTCTTCAAGGTGGCGCGAATATGGGGCCACGACCAGCTGTTGGTCAGCCCGCGATAGCCGCGTTTCTTCGAGATCACGTAGTTGATCATCAGCAGGAAGCCGGCGATCACCACGCCGGGCATGACGCCGGCGATGAACAGTTTCGGGATCGACAGGGTCTGGAAGTCACCGTGCATGGCCACCGCTTCGGGCGGCGGCTGCAGGCCCATGCCGGAAATCCCGAAGATCACCATCGGGATCGACGGCGGAATCACCACCCCCAGCCCACCGGAAGAGGCCGTGATCGCCGAGGCATAGCCACGGTCGTAGCCGCGCTTGGCCATCGCCGGAATCATCAGCATGCCGACCGCCGCCGTGGTGGCCGGTCCCGAGCCGGAAATCGCACCGAAGAACATGCAGGCAAATACCGTGGCGGCGGCGAGTCCGCCCGTCACCGGCCCGGCGAAGGCCTCGGCGATATCGACCAGCCGTCGCGAGATGCCGGCGGCCTCCATCAGCGCCCCGGCCAGAATGAAGGCCGGCAAGGCCATCAGCGGGAAGGAGCCCACCGAGGTAAAGGCGATCTGCACGAACGCCATCGGGTTTTCATCGATGCTCAGATAGGTCGCCAGCGCCGCGACACCCAGCGAGACGGTGATCGGTGCACCCAGTACCAGCAGCAGGAAGAAGACGCCAAACAGGATGTAGATGATGGTGGAATCGATCATGACTTGCCGCCCTCCTGTCT
>NZ_CFDJES010000023.1:22453-26096 GCF_983723665.1 Cobetia sp.
AATCCGGGTCCACGATGTCTTCCTTGCGCACGAACTTGAGATAATTGGTCTGGATGATGCGCACCGTCATGGCGGTAAAGGCCAGCGGCAGAATCAGATAGAAGTACTTCATCGGCACACCCAGCGTCTGTGACTTCCAGAACAGATTCATCTTGTTGAACACGAAGTCGTAGCTGTAATAGATGAACACCGCATTGAAGGCGATCCAGATGATATCGGTCAGAACACCGCAGAGGGTTTCCACCCAACGCGGCAGGAATCGAAACTGGAAGGTCACGCGGTTATGCGCCGACATGCGTGTGGCGTAGACGGCCCCTAGATAGGCAAACCACACGAAGGCATAGGTCGCCAACTCGTCTCCCCAGGGAATCGAGTAGCTGAAAAGGTTACGCAGCATGATCTGCGTGAAGAGAATGATGACGAACACCACCAGCAGGAACTGGCAGAGATAGTTCTCGATATTATCCAGAAACTTCAACAATACCCGCATGGATACACATCCCCCGACATCGCCAGCGATGACCACTTGACGCCACGTTTCCCCTGCCAGCGATCACATGTCGACGACATGCTCCTGGCATGCTCATGACAGGTGCCGGCAGGCAGGGGAATCCGGGCGGGCCTTGAAAGCCTCAGCCGTTCAGGAGGTCATCAGGGCGCGGTGGACGGATCACGTCCGAGGGTCTCGAGCACCTCGACCAGCTTGTCGCGGCCGCCGATGCTGTCGTAGAAGTCCGGCCAGATGCTGGAGGCCTTGGCGATCCATTCCTGCTCGTCATTGGCGGGCTGGGTGATGGTCATGCCGTGCTCTTCCACCAGTGATTTCTTGATGGAATCCTCGGTGGCCAGCAGATAGTCGTAGCTGTGCGACGTCGCCTCTTCACCGGCCGCCAGCACCAGTTGCTGGTTCTCTTCGCTGAGGCTCTGGAAGGTGCCTTCGCCCATGATCAGCGGTTCCATCGAGAACACGTAACAGCTGTCGGTGACGTGGTTCTGCACCTCATAGAACTTCATGGCATCGATGGTGATGTAGGGATTGTCCTGACCATCGACGACGCCCTGTTGCAGGGCGGTGAAGGTCTCGGACCACGCCAGCGGGTTGGGGTTGACGCCCCAGGACTGGTAGGAGGAGATCATGATCTCGTTCTTGGGCACGCGAATGACCATGCCTTCCAGGTCTTCCGGTGAGGCGACCGCCTGCTTGGAATTGGTCAGACGACGACAGCCGGAATAGGCCCAGCCCAGAATGCGGATACCGGAATCGCGCAGGGTGTTCTCGCGCAGCTCATCGCCGATCTTGCCTTGCGTCAGCGCCTTGGCATCGTCCGGGCCGTGGATGACATACGGCAGGGTCAGCACGCCGACGGTCGGCGAGAATGGCGTCAGGTTGTTGATCGCCACCACGGACAGGTCAACGAGCCCCATGCTGGCGTTGTTGACGGTATCCTGCTCGCTGCCCAGCTGGCCGTTGGGGAACAGGTCCACCTTGATGTCGCCGCCGGATTTCTCTTCCACCAGGCTTGCGAAGGTCTTGCCCAGTTCATACTGGGTACCGCCGGCCGCATCGCCGAGGGCCATCTTCCAGGTCGCGGCATTGGCGCCGGCGGCCATGCTCAGGCTCGCGGCAGCCACCGCGACGGCCAGCGAGGATTTGAAGGCACTGGTGCGAGATACACTGGTGCGAGATACGCCAGTGCGAGTCAGCAAGCGGAGGTCTGAAAGGGTCTGTGTCGAGTCGATCATCTTGTCTGTCCCGTCGTTATTGTTGTTGCGGGCTCCTGACGGCTGCGCGTGATAGCGAGCGGGGTACTGCACCTCATATCGTCAATGACCTGGCGTCTGCACCACTATCCTGCAGCGCCTCATGTCATTCACGATTGCCATCACCTGCTCATCTACAGCCCCAGGAAAGGGAGTGTGAAGTCGCGTCGTGCTTGAACTGTGCTTTCGTTGTACCTGCCAGATCACTTTCTCCCCGTGCGCCATTCCTCGATAGAACCAGTCCGTCGGCATCGATGGGGCCAGTCCCGGCTGGCTATTGCTCTCCCGACAGGGGTCTGCCTCAATGAAGCCGTACCGGTGGCTGCCACCTCAGGGCAAGCAGTGTCACACGCGCCACTCACTGACGGCGCACCGCGGGGCAATCAGGTACAGAAAATGCATATAAAACGGACACTTCCGCTGGAAAGTCCTCGTGACGACACGCTCGCGAAAACAATAGAGAACACGCATGAGCCACCCGCTGTTTCACCTCGATTCCTCGCGCAAGGAAAGCCTGCAATTCCAGATTCGCGAGCAGATTTCCCAGGCGATTCTCGAAGGCCATCTGCCACGTGATGTCGCGCTGCCCTCCAGCCGCAAGCTGGCCCGCGAGCTGAATGTCGCGCGCAATACCGTGATGCTGGCCTATGAGCAGCTGCTGGAAGACGGCTTTCTGATCGCCCGCGAGCGCAGCGGTTACTTCATCAATCCCGAGATTCTCAAGGGTCGCGCCGACACGCCGGTGCGCCTCAATGACATCGAGGCCGACAGCCTCGACTGGGATGAGCGGCTGGCCTTCAAGCCCTCTGTGCAGCGCGCCATCGAGAAGCCCGGCGACTGGCACCAGTACGACTACCCCTTTCTCTATGGCCAGCTGGACCCGGAATTCTTCCCCACCCAGCACTGGCGCGAATGCAGCCGCGACTCGATGAGCGTGCCGTCGATTCGCAGCTGGTCGGTGGACCACCTCAACAATGACGACCCGCTGCTGATCGAGCAGATCCACCAGCGGTTGCTGCCCCGCCGCGGCGTCTGGGCAAGCCCGGAGGAAATCCTGATCACGGTGGGCACCCAGCAGGCGCTGTGGATCAGCTGCATGCTGCTGCTCAAGCAGGGCCAGCGCTTCGCGATGGAGAACCCCGGCTACGTCGACATGTACAACATCGCCAGCACCTTCACCGATGACATCCAGCTGCTGCCCATCGACGACAAGGGCATGCAGCCGCTGGAATCGCTCAAGGACTGCCGCCTGGTATATGTCACGCCCAGCCACCAGTCGCCGACGACCATCACCCTGCCGCTGGAGCGCCGCCGCCAGCTGCTGGACATGGCCGAGACCGGCAACTTCCTGATCATCGAGGACGACTACGAGAGCGAGAGCAACTACGCCGACAACCCGACACCCGCGCTCAAGAGCCTCGACCGCCACAAGCGCGTCATCTATGTCGGCAGCCTCTCCAAGACCCTCGCCCCCGGTCTGCGCCTGGGCTACATGGTCGCGCACCCGACCCTGATTCGAGAGGCCCGCGCCCTGCGCCGCCTGATGCTGCGCCATCCGCCGACCAACAATCAGCGTGCGGTGGGGCTGTTCATCGCGCGCGGCTATCACGACAGCCTGATCAATCAGATGCACCAGGTGATGCAGCGTCGCTTCCTGCTGATGCGTGACGCCATCCAGCGCCATCTGCCGATGATGAGCACGCCGGCCACCTACGGCGGCTCCTGCTTCTGGATGCACGGCCCGAAGAGCCTGAATGCCCACCGCCTGGCCGCCCTCGCCCGTGAGCAGAGCATCCTGATCGAGGTCGGTGACCTGCACTTCTTCTGCGATCGCAGCAGCCACCGCCACTACTTCCGGCTTGGCTTCTCGGCGATTCCGGAA
>NZ_CFDJES010000023.1:26196-28031 GCF_983723665.1 Cobetia sp.
CGCTTGCCCGCCTGGGCGGAATACATCACGCCGTTGCCGCCATAGCCCATGGCGTAATAGATGCTCTGCTTGGGGTCCGGCTGATGGATGCGCGGCATCATGTCGTGGCTGACATCCACCCAGCCCCACCAGGAGTAATCGACCTCGATGCCGCTCAGCGCGGGGAACTTGCGGTGCATGTCGGCGATCAGCAGCTGCTCGTATTGCGCCTTGGGCGCATCACGCCCCGAGACGGCACTGCGGCTGCCGATCTGCAGGCGGTTGTCCGGCAGCAGGCGATAGTAGTGGCGCAGCACGCGGGTGTCGGTGAGCACCTGATGGGTATGGAAGCGGGTCGCCTCGATTTCCTGCGCCGTCAGCGGGCGCGTCACCAGCGAGTTGGAGAGCACCGGCATCAGGCGCTTGTCGAGCTCCGGATGCAGCTTGCCGGAGGTGTAGCCGCCAGTCGCCATGCCCACCGAGCGCGCCTTGACCACGCCACCCGGCGTCGTCAGATAGTGCACGCCATCGCGGGTCTCCCAGCTCTCCACCGGGCTTGCCGGGTGCACCTTGACGCCCAGGCGGCGCGCCTTGCGCAGATAGCCGAAGGCCAACTTGCCCGGGTGCACGCCGATGCCTTCCGGCTCGTGCATCGCACCGCAGGCCTCTTCATCACCGACCCACTCATTGCGCACCGTGGCGCCATCGATGATGCGGGCATCGTAGTTGAAGGTCTCGCGCAACAGGCGCGCTTCCTTCTCCAGCCCCGGCATCATGCGCTCGCGGTGGGCGATGTACAGATGGCCGCCCGGCTGCGGATCGCAGTCGATGTCCTTGATCAGCTCCTTGAAATTCTCCATGCCCTCGACGCACTCGCGGTGCAGGCCGTGGGCGGCCTCGAGCCCGTAACGCTCGATCCACTGCGAACGCTTGAGGCGACCGGTGGCACACTGCGCCTGACCGCCATTGCGGGTCGAACAGCCCCAGCTGACCCGATTGGCCTCCAGCACGGTGGCCTTGATGCCGTACTTCTCGGCCAGCACGATGGCGGCGGTCAGCCCCGTGAAGCCGGAGCCGACGATCACCACATCGGCGTCGATATCGCCCATCACCGGGCCATCGTCTGCCGGCGGCTCACCGGCGGTGGCGACCCAGTAGGTCGGCGCGTAGTCGCGCCCTTCGCCGGGGGTGGCACTCACCAGCGGGTCGTAGGCCGGGTCATACGGCCGCGAGGCCTGAGTGGCCGGACGCTGCTCTGATTCGTTGCCCATGTCCGACGGCCGGGCGCCGTGCTGCACGATAGTTTCCATCTCGAACACCTCCTCTCACCCGCGGGGCGCACGCCATGACCTGACGCCATGACGTGCTGCCCCCGAGGCAAAGACAGCTTCAGAAACCTCTTCCCTGATCGGTGCGCCGCTGGCGCTCAGACGTTGACGGGCGGACGGTTCTTGCGGAAAGCGTTCTTGATCGCGATCTTGCCGTCACGCAGCGTGAAGGCGTCGATCATGCGCGCTTCGCTGCGCGCGCCATCGGCGGTGGTGCCGGTGTAGGTGCTGATGACGAAGCCACGCTCGCCATCGGCGAAGATTTCCGCGTCGATCCACTGGGCATCCGGCGCGTTCTGCCAGGCGGCGGAGAGGCCCGCACGCACGGCGTCCTGACCGGCGAAGGTCTTGCCTTCGAGTTCCGGCCCGGCGATGGCGAGGAATTCGCAGTCATCGGTCATCATCGACAGGCAGTCGTCGATGTCGTGACGGTTGAGGGCGTCGCAGAAGGCGGTCAGCAGTTCGATGGTGGCTTGGTGAGTCATGGGTCGGGCTCCGCAGTCTTGTTGTTGGGCTTGTTGTTGAGCT
>NZ_CFDJES010000024.1:0-7579 GCF_983723665.1 Cobetia sp.
CCCTCGCCGAAGTGCACCAGCACCAGCGCCTGCTGAGCATGCACGCCGACATGGCCTCTGCGCGCGCCCTTGAGACCACATTGATCGATCAGCCAGCCTGCTGCCAGCTTGATGCTGCCATCGGCCTGCGGGTAATGCGGCAAGCTCGGGAAGCGGGTCAGCAGCGCCTGGGCCTCAGCCTGGGGAAGCTGTGGATTCTTGAAGAAACTGCCGGCATTGCCCAGTTGTGCGGGGTCGGGCAACTTCTCACTGCGCGTGGCAATCACCGCCTGGGCGACCTGCAACGGCGTCACCTCCTCCCCTTGCGGCAACGCCGCACTGACGCGCTGGGCGAGATCACCATAACCGAGCCGGGGCGACGCCTGGCGCGACACCTGCAACTCCAGGCGCGTGATCAGCACACGATGCTCAAGCGCGCCCTTGAAGATGCTGTCGCGATAGCCGAAACCGCATTCCTCGCGATTCATCCAGCGGCAGCTGCCATCTTCCAGCGACATGACTTCCAGGCGCAGCAGATGGTCTGCCAGCTCGACGCCATAGGCGCCGATATTCTGGATAGGCGCCGCACCGCAGCAACCGGGAATCAGCGCCAGATTTTCATAGCCCCACCAGCCGGCGGCGGCCAGCTCCATCACCAGGGCATGCCAGCGCTTGCCGGCTTCGACGCAGACCGTGGCTGTCAGGCCGTCTTCTGCCGGCGTGATGGTGACCTCGTCAAAGGCCGGACGCATGACATGGGCATCCAGCCACGGCAGCAATACCAGATTGCTGCCGCCGCCGATCACCACCAGACGCTCTCCAGCCTGCCGGGAGGCCAGCACCTGTGCCCTGGCCGCCTCGACGGTGTGTGGCTCGCTCAGGGCGCGGGCGCGCGCCGAGAAGCCCAGCGTATTGCAGCCATCCAGCGCCACCCCCTCACGTTGCGAGGTGTCGCCAGCGTTCTGATCAGTGGATACCGGAGTCATGAGCGTGCCCGCGCCGTGGTCGCCGCAGGCAGTGCCGCAATGAGTGCCTCACAGGCCACATCGATCAGATCCAGCACACGCTCGAAGGCATCGGGGCCTCCGGTGTAGGGGTCCGGCACCTCACGACTTCCCGCTGCCAGCGCGGGCAGCGGGATCGGCAGCAGGTCCAGCAGGCGACCGATCAGCGCCTGATCGCCACTGTTGCTGCGTGCAGCCAAGGCACGGGTATCGGCAAGATTGGCGTCGTCCATCACCAGAATCAGATCGAAGTCGTGAAAGTCCTGCTCGCACAACTGACGGGCACGCAGCGTGCTGATGTCGTGTCCGCGCTTGGCCGCATGGGCGATGGCCCGCGAGTCAGGCTGACCGCCGACATGCCAGTCACTGGTGCCGCAACTGTCCACCGTGATGACCTGATCCAGACCATGGCGCGTCAAAGCCGCACGCAACACACCTTCGGCACTCGGTGAGCGGCAGATATTGCCCAGGCACACCATCAGGATGCGCTCCAATGGCGCCTGACGCTGGGCCAGTTGCTCAAGAAGCTCGCTCATCAGGCCTCTCCGCTCTCGCTGCCTGCCGCTGCTTGCGCCAGCCAGTCGCGCACGCGCTCGAGATCCTCCGGCGTATCGACACCGGCCGGATGCGCCGTGCAGGCAATGGCCACCTGGATGGCATGACCATGATGCAGCGCGCGCAGCTGTTCGAGCTGTTCGAGCTGCTCCAGCGGGGCCGGCAGCCAGTCGACGTAATCGGTCAGGAAGCTGGCACGGTAGGCGTAGAGACCGATATGGCGCAGCCAGGAATCGGTGGCCAGCATGTCCGGCGGCGTGGTGAAGTGCTCGCGGTCCCACGGGATAGGCGCGCGCGAGAAGTACAGGGCACGCCCACGCAGGTCACGCACCACCTTGACCACATTGGGATTGAACAGGCTGTCGACGCTGGCGATCGACTCCGCCAGGGTGGCGATCGAGGCGCCCTCGTCTTCCTCGAGACGCACCGCCACCTGATCGATCAGCGCCGCCGGCAGCAGCGGCTCGTCGCCCTGGACGTTGACCACCAGGGTCTCGGGGGCCAGCGCCAGCAGCGTGACCACCTCGGCAAGGCGGTCTGTCCCGCTGGGGTGATCGGCACGCGTCATCACCACCTCGGCCCCGAAGCCTTCACAGGCCTCACGGATGCGCTCGTCATCGGTGGCGATCACGACCCGACTGGCCTGACTGGCACAGGCATTGCGCCAGACGTGCTCGATCATCGGCTGGCCATGAATGTCCGCCAGGGGCTTGCCCGGCAGGCGTGAGGAGTTGAAGCGCGCCGGAATCACGACCACGAAGCCGGACTCGCCCTCTGAACGGCTGTCGTCTGCCTGCCCCTGCTGCAGAAGGTCACTCATCAGCCGCGGCTCCCCTTGAGCTTCTCGTCGGCATCCATCTGGCGCGCTTCTTCTTCCAGCATGACGGGAATGCCGTCGCGTACCGGATAGGCGAGGCCATCGTAGAAGCACTTGAGCTCGGCATTCGCCGCATCATAGGTCAGCTTGGCCTGACACAGCGGGCAAACCAGTAGCGCGAGCAGTTCCTTGTCCATCGAGACATCTCCGGAATAACAGCAGAAAAGAAAGAAAATTCAGCGATCAAGCACTCAGAGCGCCTCAAGGCGTTTGGCGAGCCAGTCTACCAGCGCCTGGTCCGGACGCGCCTCGACATCCAGCGCCCAGCAGCGCTCATTGGCGAAGCTGCGACACTTGACGGCGTCCTTGGCGGTCATCACCACGGGCAGATTGTCGGAAAAGCGCAGATCCGTCGGCGTGAAGCGATGGTGGTCCGCCAGCGGACGCGGCAGATGCTCGACCCCGAGGTTGGTCAGGGTGCGGAAGAAGCGCTGCGGATTGCCGATACCGGCCAACGCATGCACCTGACCGCTGAACGGCAGCTGGTGGGCAGGATAGCGCACGTCGTCGATCAGGTGGCGCCAGTGGACCGGCGTCAGCTTCATGCAATGCGATTCCACCGGCAGGCGCGAGCAGTCGATGACACCGTTGGAGATCACCGCATCGACACTGGCGAGGCGCGACAACGGCTCGCGCAGCGGCCCGGCGGGCAGGCAACGCTGATTGCCGAAGGCACGCTCACCGTCCACGACCACCAGCTCGATATCGCGCCCCAGCGCATGATGCTGCAGACCGTCATCGGAGAGCAGAATGTCGCAGCCGGCGGCAATCAGGCGCCGCGCCGCGCTTGGGCGATCCGGATCGACCGCCACCGGCAGGCCCGTCTGCTGAGCCAGCATCACCGGCTCATCGCCGGCATGCTGAGGATCGGTATCGGCCTGCACGTAGAGGGGATAGCGCGGCGAATGCCCACCGTAGCCGCGCGAGATGATGCCCGGGCGCCAGCCCTGCTCGCTCAACCAGCGCCCCAGCCAGGCGACCAGCGGCGACTTGCCGGTACCACCGACGGTGATGTTGCCGATCACGATCACCGGCACCGGCGCCTTCCAGACCTCACGCTTGCCGGTGAGATAGGCATTGCGCTTGCGCGCCACCACATTCTTGTAGACATGTTCCAGCGGGCGCAGCAGATGAAGCCAGCCGGCGCCGCGATACCAGGCGTCTACCAGTCGTTCACTCATGCGTCTGCCGTCTCCCGGAACTGGATGCGATGCAGCGCGGCATAAGCACCTTCCTGAGCAATCAATGATTCGTGGGTGCCGTCTTCGATGATCTCGCCATCATCCATCACCAGGATGCGGTCCGCCTTCTCGATGGTGGACAGACGGTGGGCGATCACGAAGGTCGTACGGCCCTGACACACTTCCTCCAGCGCGCGCTGGATATAGCGTTCGGATTCGGTATCCAGCGCCGAGGTGGCCTCATCCAGCACCAGGATCGGCGAGTCCTTGTAGATGGCACGCGCGATGGCGATACGCTGGCGCTGACCACCGGAGAGCATCACGCCATTGTCGCCGACGATGGTGTCGTAGCCTTCGCTCATGCGCTCGATGAATTCGTGGGCATAGGCCGCGCGCGCCGCCTCTTCCACCCGTGCCTTGTCGACCTCACCGGTGCCGTAGGCGATGTTGGCGGTCAGGTCGGCATTGAACAGGGTGACATTCTGCGAGACCAGCGCGATCTGCTGACGCATCGGGCGCAGCTTGTAGTCCTCGATGGCGACATCATCGATCAGGATGCGGCCGGTGGTCGGCGCGTAGAAGCGCGGCAACAGGCTCATCAATGTCGACTTGCCCGACCCCGAACGCCCGACGATGGCGACCATCTGCCCCGGCTTCACCTCCAGATCGATGCCCTTGAGCACCTCCGGCTGATGGTCTGCATAGCGGAAGTGGACATTGTCGAAGCGCACACGGCCCTCGAGGCGACCCTCAGGCACCAGGGTGCCGTTGTCCGGCTCTGCCGGCGTATCCAGCAGGCCGAACAGTTCTTCCGAGGCCGCCATGCCCTTCTGGATCTCGCCGTTGACTTCGGTCAACTGGCGCACCGGCTTGGCCATCATCGAGGCGGCGGTGATGAAGCCGACGAACTCACCGGCGCTCATGCCGGCCATCAGTTCCGGCGCCATCGCCAGCCACACCAGCGTGGCCAGCGCCACGGCGATCAACAGCTGGATGACCGGCGTGGCGGTGGCCTTGGTCAGCGCTTCCTTCATCTTCTGCTCGCGGTTGTACTCACTGACCGCCGCGAAGCGTGCCTTCTCGTAATCCTCGGCACCGTGGGTACGCACGACACGATGGCCGGACAGCGCCTCGGAGGCCACGTGGGTCACCTCGCCCATCGAGCCCTGGATACGCTTGGAGAGCTTGCGGAAGCGCTTGCTGGCATAGCTGACCACCCAGCCGATCAGCGGCGTGACGGCGATGAACACCAGCGTCAGCTTCCAGTTGGTCCAGAACAGATAGCCCAGCAGGCCGAGCACGAAGAAGCCTTCGCGCAGGATGATGGTCAGCGCCTTGGTGGCCGCGCCGGTGATCTGCTCGACATGGTAGGTGACGCGCGTGATGAGATGGCCGGTGGAGTTCTCGTCGAAATAGCGCCCCGGCAAGTGCAGCATGTGGTTGAACACCGTGGTGCGCAGGGTGTGGACCACGTTGCGCGCCACATCACTCATGCAGTAGGTGCCCAGGAAGGTGCCGACGCCGCGCACGGCGAACATGCCGATCACGAACAGCGGCAGGAACAGTCTGAACTGGGCGTCAGGATTCTGAATGCCGTCGATCAGGCGCTTCATCATCTCGGCCAGCGCCGTACTCGAGGCACCGTAGATGATGTAGCCGACGACGGCGGCCAGAAACATCTTCCAGTACGGGCGAACATAGCCGAGCAAGCGGCGGTAATGAATCCAGGTGGAGTCGCGACTCACGGGGTCTCCATAGACTTGGGCGGCGCCCTCATGGGGCATCCGGTGATGATGATTCCGTCCCGATACGCGTACTGATGCGCACACGGGTGATACCCACTTCAGCGGCGGCGTCCAGCGCCGTGACCACCTTGGCGTGGGGCGTGCGGCCATCGGCTTCGAGGATCAACCCGAAGCGATCTGCCTGGTCCTTGTACTGCGCAAGCTGCGCTCCCAGTTCATCCTCGCCGAGGCTTGCCTCGCCGAGCGTAAAATCACCTGCCGCCCCGATGCTCAGGATCAAGGGCGCCTGCTCTACCGCGCTGGCCTGACTGGACTGCGGCAGGATGAGGTCCAGCGCTCGACGGCTATCGAAGGTCGTCGAGACCATGAAGAAGATCAGCAGCAGAAACACCACGTCGATCAGCGGGGTGAGATTGACCTCCACCGACTCACGCTGGCGACGCGGAAACCTCATGACGGCCTCCCGGCACCTGCCCCCTTGCCATCATCGCCACCATAGGGGTCATCGGCGTCACGACGCATGTAGGCCGGCAGGTCTTCCGGCAGGCGCTCATGGGGCTCCGGCACCTGGCCGGGGCGCTGGCCCGGGCGACGGTCGATGCCGTCATGGCTCTCGGCCAGCCCGAGCTCGCCCTGATGGTGCGAGATATATTCCACCACCTGCCCTGCCTGCTCCTCCATGTTGACGGTGATGTCCTCGACACAGCGCTGGAAATAGCGATGGAACATCAGTGCCGGAATCGCCACCGTCAAGCCGGACGCCGTCGTCACCAGCGCCTGGGAAATCCCGCCGGCCAGCTCCTGGGCGCGCTCGGCGCTGCCCGCATCGACGATCACGGCGAAGACGTCGATCATGCCGACCACCGTGCCCAGCAGCCCCAAAAGCGGCGTGATGGCGGCGATGGTGCCCAGCGGACTCAGGAAGCGTTCCATGTCATGGATGACGGCCACGGCCGACTCCTGCATGCGCGCGCGTACCTGCTCATTGCCCAGGCGCGCATTGCGCAGCCCCGCCGCCAGCACGTTGCCCAGCGGCGAATGACTCTCCAGCCAGTAGACATTGACCTGTCCCTGGCTGATCAGTTCACACACCTGCTGTCCCAGACCCTTCGGCGCGATGCGTCGACGACGCAGCGTCCACAGGCGCTCGAGGATGATGGCCAGTGCCACGACGGAACATCCGAGGATGGGGAGCATCAAGACTCCCCCTGCGTACAAGGCTTCCAGCATGTGACCTCTCCCTTGGTCTCGATGCCTCTGCGGGCACCATTGTTGTCGTGTCAGATGTCACGCGCCATCCCTGTCGCGCAGGCCGTATGAATCCGCCATGCATCTGATCATTCAGCGGATTTTACCCCAAGGCACCTCACTCCGATACCGCCAGCCCTGCGCGCTGGTTGCAGCCGCTCCCCCTGCGGCGACCACTCCCAGTGCAAGGCACCATCCAGCCCGACATGCCAGAGACACTCGACATGACGCGCCAGACGCTCCACCACGTCCGGATGCGGATGACCATGCGGATTGTAGCGACCGGCGCTGACAATCGCGTGACGCGCCGCCAGGCTCTCGAGCCAGGCATCACCACTGCTGGAGCGGCTGCCGTGATGTGCGACCACCAGCAACGGCAAGCCGCGCCCGGCCAGGCGCTGGCGCAGCGTCGCCTGCAACTCGCGCTCCTGCTGCTGGCCGATATCGCCGGCCAGCAACGCCAGCGGGCGCGCGCCATGTGCTATCAAGACCACACAGGAGTGCGCGTTGTCACGTCGGGTCTTCAACCCTGCTGGCGGCCACAGCATCTCAAGGCGCACGGGGTGGCCCTGCAGCTCACCGAGGGTGATGCTGCGCCCGGCGACACACTCCCGCATCGCCACCTCATCGAGCCAGCTTACCTGATGCTCCAGCCGCGCCCGCTGCCCGGCCGGCACCCACAGGGCGGCGATCTCCTCGGCAGACAGCGCCTGCAGTCCACCGGCGTGATCGCCATCCCCGTGACTCATGATCACGCCGATAGGCTCTCCCGCCACGGGCATTGCTCCCGGCAAGCGGGCGCTGGCATTGCGCGACGCCGCCCCCAGGTCGTAACGCCAGTGCCTCGGCACCTGCCGTGACGCGCCTGTCGAGTCACTCGCGCTCGACGCCAGATGACTGTGCAGCGACAGCGCCAGCCCCTGCCCGACATCGTGCACCGTCAGACTGAGCGCGGGCGCCCGGGGCGAGAACGAGGCGGCCTCCGTCGCG
>NZ_CFDJES010000024.1:7679-9777 GCF_983723665.1 Cobetia sp.
CGCCACAGCGCCAGCGGGTCCAGCCCCAGCACCAGAATCAGCGCCAGCATCCAGACCTGCCAGACACCCAGGCCGCTGCGGCCACTCGCCATCCAAAGCCCGACCGTCACCATCAAGGCGGCGCGCAATGCCGGCGGCGCCAGGCCTGCCAGCAAGGCGAAACTCCAGGCCGCCAGACAGGCAAGCCACCAGGGCGCGACGCTGAATCGCCATCCGCCCGGTCGCCAGAGACGCAGCACGCCGAAACTCAGCCCCAGCACCAGGCTTGCCATCAATCCGACATGCAGCCCCGACACCACCGCCAGATGCGTCAGCCCGGTGGCATTCAGCGTGTCCCAGTCGTCATGGGTCAGTGCCGAGACCTTGCCCAGCGTCAATGCCGCCAGCCAGCGACAGGGCGAACCCGGCCAATCGACCAGTGCCTCGCCTCCACCTTTATCCTCGCCCTCGCCCTCGCCACAGCGCTGCCACAGAGCCTGCTCGGCATGAAGACGCAGTGCTGCCAGCCCGCCGGGTGGCGCCAAGCGCTGCGCAAGGGACAGTTGGCGCACGTAACCCGTGGCGACGATACCTTCACGCCATAGCCAGGCGACACGGTCAAACTCCGCGGGGCTCGCTGAGCGCCCGAAGGCAGGGTTGCTGACACCATGAGGCGGTACCAGACGCACGACCATGCGCCAACGCTCACCGGCCTGCCAGGGAGTCGCCAGCGCCTCGCGTGTCGCAACATCGCGGGGCAGCTTGCGCGGCCAGTAACGCCGAAGCTGGACCCGCTGATCCAGCAGCCGCTGACAGGCGGCCTGACGCCCGGCATCCGCGCCGGGGACCTCCGTCGGCTGGAAGAGATCACAGCGCGAGACACGCAGCACCAGGCGCACCGAGTCATCAGGCGTCGGCAGTGCGCGGTTGACCTGCTCGACCCGGCCTTCCAGCCACAGCTCCTGGCGCGTCAACGCCTCCGCCATCACGAGCGGCTGCTGATGAAGGCCGATCACCAGCCCGACCCCCAGCGCTGTCGAGAGCCGCAGACTCAAGGCCCCGAGCCGAAAGCGGCGTGACTCAGCGTCGGGAGCAGAGTGCGGGAAAGCACGAGAGGGATTGGCGGCCAAGACCCCTGCCACCATCAGCCAGCAGAGCAGCAAGGCGGCCAGCAGCAGGTTGTCGCTCAGCGTCATGAAGGCGGCCCAGCCATGCGCCCCACTCTCTTGCGCGCCGAGCCCTGCCGATGAGCGTGACTGCCAATCCGCGCCCCACTCGCCCTGGCGTGACAGCCAGATTCCCGCCACCAGTCCCGCCAGCAGCTGGGCCAGCGAGGCCGGTGACAGCCAGAATCGAGCGGGATGGGACGATTTATTCACGGTGGCGCCTGACATGTTGCTGGCCTCTTGCAAGGTCACCCATGGCGCAGCCCGTCAGGCATGGCGCGGGCTTTGCTGTACTCAGTGCCGAATCGAGACACGCGGGTTGCAGATCACGAACCGGACAACTGCGCAGTCAGCATGGCAGTCCTGTAGCCATGTATGGATAATGGCCGGCGTTGAATGCCAAATGGCCAAGTCATGCCTCGTCGTCTACTCAAGCGGCTCATGCCGGAACCGGATGCCCTCAAGCGCAAGAAGTCGCTGCGCTTCATGCATCACCTGATCGCCGATCCCGCACTGTGGGCGTTGTCGCGACGCACTGTGGCCAATGCCTGCATGGTGGGGCTGTTCTGTGCGCTGCTGCCGATTCCCTTCCAGATGGTGGTGGCCGCCTTCGGTGCCTGGGCACTGCGCTGCAACCTCGCGCTGTCGGTGGGTCTGGTGTGGGTGACCAACCCGCTGACCATGCCGGTGGTCTACTACGCGACCTACCGCGTGGGTGCCTGGATGCTGGACACGCCCGCACGCGTGATGCCGGACCAGGTCTCCGCGGCCTGGTTCGCCAACCAGCTGGAAGACATCCTGCCCGCTCTGGCGCTGGGTTCGCTGGTCAGCGCCGTCGTCCTCGCGCTGCTGGCCAACATGCTGGTCCGCCTCTTGTGGCGCTATCAGGTGGTGCGCAACTGGCGCAGCCGCCGCAAGGCGCGCCTGGCCGCCAGACGTTGCAGCAAGGAGCA
>NZ_CFDJES010000024.1:9877-15557 GCF_983723665.1 Cobetia sp.
CGCAGCACACGGTGCTGGTGCGCGGCCAGACCGTTGTCGTGGGTCACGATGATGAAGGCTGCCTGCGCTTCACGCGCGATGTCATCCATCAGCTCGAGAATGCGCGCCGCCGTGGTCTGATCCAGGTTGCCGGTCGGCTCATCCATCAGCACCAGGCTCGGGTCGGTCACCAGCGCACGCGCGATGGCGACGCGCTGACGCTCGCCCCCGGACAGCTCGCCCGGCTTGTGATCGGCGCGCGGCGCCATGCCGACCCGCTCCAGCAGCTTGCGCGCCTTGACGGCAGCCTCGGCGCGCTTGTGGCCACGGATGATCAACGGCATCGCCACGTTCTCTTCGGCACTGAATTCCGCCAGCAGATGGTGGAACTGATACACGAAGCCGATGTGCTGATTGCGGAAGCTGCCCAGTGCCGACTCGCTGAGTTCGGACAGGCGCTGGCCGGCCACCTTCACGATGCCCTGGCTGGGGTGGTCCAGCCCGCCGAGCAGGTTGAGCAGCGTGGTCTTGCCGGAGCCGGAGCTGCCGACGACGGCGACTCGTTCACCGGCATGCACGCGCAGCTCCAGCTCGTCGAGCACCTGCACCTCTTGCGGGCCCTCATCGTAACTGCGACTCAGGCGCTCACAGATCAGCATCGGCTTGCCGTGGGGCTGACCCGGCGCGTGAGTGTCAGAAGCCGGCGTCGGCATGGCGGTGTCTCCAGCAGCAGAACGGATGGATGCATCAGACGGTGTCGACGGATTACTCATAGCGCAGCACCTCCGCCGGCTGGATGCGCGAGGCGCGCCAGGCCGGATACAGCGTCGACAGGAAGCTCAGCACCAGCGCGGAGCCGATGATGATGCCCATGTCGCTCATCTCGAGGCGCGACGGCAGATAGCTGATGAAGTAGACGTTGGGGTCCAGGAACTGGATACCGAAGGTCGACTGCACCCAGGCGATGATGTCGGAGACACTCAGCGCCAGCGCCACACCGGCGATGGCGCCGATGATGATGCCCATCACGCCGATGGTCAGCCCCTGCACGATGAAGATGCCCATGATGGAACCGGGCCTGGCCCCGAGGGTACGCAGGATGGCGATGTCGGCGTGCTTGTCCGTCACCATCATCACCAGCGTCGAGACGATGTTGAAGGCCGCGACGGCGACGATCACCATCAGCAGCAGGCCGATCATGTTCTTCTCCATCTGGATGGCGGCGAACAGGTTGCCGTGGGTGCGCTTCCAGTCCATGCCGCGATACTGCGGCCCCAGCTGACTGACGATGTCGCGGGTGACCTGATCGGCGCTGAACAGGTCATCGAGCTTCAGGCGCACCCCCTGGACGTCACCTTCCTTAAAGCGCGCCAGCTTGGCCATGTCCGAGATATCAGTGTAGGCAAGGCTGGCATCGACGTCCGCGCCGACCTTGAAGATACCAGTCACCGTGAAGCGCTTGAGGCGCGGGAAGATGCCCCCGGGCGTGATGGAGGCCTCGGGCACCAATAGCGTGACGCGATCCCCCACGCCGACGCCCAGGTTGCGCGCCAGCAGCTCGCCCATCACGATGCCCCAGCTGCCGGGCGTGAGATCCGCCAGGCTGCCCTGCACCATGTGCTCGCTGATGATCGAGACCTGGTCCTCCGCGGACGGATCGATGCCGGTGACCAACGCGCCCTTGTTGCGGCCGTTGGTGGTGAACATGCCCTGCTGCTCGATATAGGGCGCCGCACCGACGACATGCGGCTTCTCGCGCAGCTTGCCGGCCAGCGTCTCCCAGTCGGTGACGCTGTCACGCGCCTCGACGCGCACATGCGGCACCATGCCCAGCACGCGGGTGCGCAGCTCGTGGTCGAAGCCGTTCATCACCGACAGCACCAGAATCAGCACGGCGACGCCCAGCGACAGCCCCAGCATCGAGGTCAAGGAAATGAAGGAAATGAAATGGTTACGGCGCTTGGCGCGGGTATAGCGCAGGCCGATCAGAAAGGGTAGGCGATCCAGCAGCATCGAAGTCGATTCCTTGGGTCAGGGTCGCGGGCCATGATACGCATTCCGCAGGCTCGGCGCATGGAGCCATATTCGAACGCAGTTTGCCAGCCTTCGTCTGTGGCCAACATGAACCGCCAGCATGGCGAGACATGTGCACGTCAGGCACCACAGGGCTAGCGTCGGCGCATGGCTCTGCTATCATCGCGCGCCGAGTCCGCGGCATTGCGGCTTGCGCCTTTATCGTTACCTCTTCATCAGGGAGATGCCCATGGCCACCCGTCTGCTCGCCGAATGGCACCCGCAGGACGCCATCCAGCTCAGCTGGCCCAGCCCGCACAGTGACTGGAGCGAGATGCTCGAGAGCATCGAAGCCACCTGCGAGGCCATGGTGATCGCCATCAGCCGCTATCAGCACGTGCTGATCAGCGTCAGCGATGACGCCACCCGCGAGCGCCTCGCCGCGCGCTTCGCCGGTTTCGGCGTGCCCGCCGAGCGCCTGCATCTTTTCGTGGCGCCGCTGGATGACACCTGGACGCGCGACCATGGCCCCATCACCATCGAACGTGATGGCCAGCCGGTGCTGCTCGACTACACCTTCACCGGCTGGGGCGGCAAGTTCGAGGCCGCCCGCGACAACGCCCTGACCCGCGCCCTCGCCGCGCAGGGGGCTTACGCAAGCCCGGTGGAAAGCCGCGACTTCATTCTGGAAGGCGGCGGCATCGAGAGCGACGGCCAGGGCACCCTGCTGACCACCGAGGCCTGCCTGCTCAACGACAACCGCAATGCCGGCCTGAGCCGCGCCCAGGTCGAGGCGCAACTCAAGGCCGATTTCGGGGTCAAATGCGTGCTGTGGCTCGCCAATGGTCATCTGGAAGGCGATGACACCGACAGCCATGTCGACACCCTGGCGCGCTTCTGCGACCCGCGCACCATCGCCTATGTCCGCTGCGATGATCGCGACGACCCGCATTACCCGGCGCTCAAGGCGATGGAAGCCGAGCTTGAAGCCCTGCGCGACGCCAACGGCGACCCGTACTTCCTGGTGCCGCTGCCGTGGCCGGATGCCTGCTTCGATCCGGACGACAGCCATCGCCTGCCGGCGACCTACGCCAACTTCCTGATCATCAACGGGGCCGTGCTGGTGCCGACCTACGCCGATCGTCACGACATGATCGCCCTCAAGGCCCTCGCCAGCGCCTTCCCCAAGCGTGACATCATTCCGGTCGATTGCCGCGCCGTGATTCGCCAGCATGGCAGCCTGCACTGCATGACCATGCAACTGCCCAAGGGCACGCTGGCCACCTCGAACACCTCTCAAGGAGCACTGTGATGACTGCTTCCCGCCGTACACTCAAGGTCGGTGTCGTCCAGCAACAGGGCTGGCCCGACAAGGACACAAGCCTGGCGGCCAGCGAAGCCGCCATTCGTCGCCTTGCCGCCGATGGCGCTGAGCTGGTGATGCTGCAGGAGCTGCATGCCAGCCACTACTTCTGCCAGACCGAAGACACCGAGATCTTCGATCTCGCCGAGCCCCTCGAAGGTCCGACCACCCAGCGTCTGGCCGGTCTGGCCGCCGAACTCGGCCTGGTGATCGTCGGCTCCATCTTCGAGCGTCGCGCCGCTGGGGTGTATCACAATACCGCCGTGGTGCTCGACAAGGCCGCTGGCCTGGTCGGCACCTTCCGCAAGATGCACATTCCGGATGATCCCGGCTTCTACGAGAAGTTCTACTTCACGCCAGGCGATGCACCCAGCGCACAGTCCCCACGCCGCGGCTTCGAGCCCATCGACACCTCGGTCGGCCGTCTGGGCGTGCAGGTCTGCTGGGACCAATGGTATCCCGAAGGCGCACGCCTGATGGCGCTGGCCGGTGCCGAGATGCTGCTCTACCCCACCGCCATCGGCTGGGACCCGCGTGACGATGAAGCCGAGCAGACGCGCCAGAAGGATGCCTGGACCCTGATCCAGCGCAGCCACGGCGTCGCCAATGGCGTGCCGGTGATCGTCGCCAACCGGGTCGGTCATGAAGCGGACCCGACGCCTGCCAGCGAAGGCATCCAGTTCTGGGGCGGCAGCTTCATCTGCGGCCCTCAGGGCGAGCTGCTGGCGCATGGCGGTACCGAGCCCGAGGAGCTGCTGGTCGAGGTGGACCTGGCGCGCGGCGAAGACGTGCGCCGCATCTGGCCTTACCTGCGCGATCGTCGCATCGATGCCTATGGTGATCTCACCGAGCGCTATCGCGACCGCTGAGCCCAGCGGGCTTTTGCAGGTGCCGGCCTGACAACAGCACCCTATCGAGATCACACAGACCCCCGCAGAGACAGGAGGGCGCCCAGCGTGGCGCCCTCTTCTGTTTCGGTCTGTCGGCGCCGGCGCAGCCGGCCTCTCCCGTCACTCCATCCCGGGTGATTCAGTCTCTCGGAGCCCTTCTTCTGCCCGCGCATGCCGCCATGGTCTGACTTGCCATCCCGGTCACGCTAGGCTAAACAAGATAACGCGATAAAAAATCACGCCTCCCTTGCTGCAATCAGGACGCAGAGCATGCCCGAATACCAGTTGATGGCCAGAATAGAAGCGGCCTTCGATACGCAGATCAGTGCCGCCGATCAGGTCATCACCGCGGTCAGAGAAGAGAATTCGCCACTCTGGCGACTGGATGGCGTCAGTGCCGATAGCGAATGGCTCAGCCAGGCGTTGCAGGACGTGTGGTATCAGGATGGCCAGGACGGCCGAGTCACCCGCCCCTATCTGGGCGTTGTCGCCGCAGGCCCGACGGTGATCGAGCGCGTCGCGGCGCTCAACGCCGCCAAGGAGCAGCTGGCGGAGCTCTTCGCCGAGCTGCGCGAGAAGTATCCCGACCAACTGGCCGAGCTGAAGGCGATTCTGCCCTTCCGCCATCCGGGGCTGAATCAGCACCTGAGGGGCGATGGCCTGGCGCGCCTGCATCTCAAGCAGTGCTGGCGGCGAGTGCCAGTGGCAGAGGCACCGGTGGCGCGGGTGCGCTTCGCCTGGTACAGCTCCGGGCGTTCGATCCAGCGCGTCAGCGTGGCGGAGTGTGAAGCCTTGCTGATGAAGCTGGATACCGAGGCCGAGCACGTACGCCTGCAGCTCAAGCTGCTCGCTGGCTTGCCATCGGATGAGATTCTGGCCCGCATCCAGCCCCAGGCACCGCTGATGCGCGCCAACCTGTTCTACCGTGAGCCGGTGATGCGCGAAGACGGTGAGCTACGCACGCGCCGCGCGCTGAACGTCTCTCTGCCGCTGTTCCTGCCGCATGATGACCTGCGCCTGCCCGCTCTCAACCAGCCAAGCCCGACGCCGCCCACCGAACGCACCCGCGCCCGCCGCGGCGACGTGCGCATCGAGGACACGCCCTTCCTCAAGAGTCTGCGCGTGCATCGCTATCGCTGATCTCCAGAGCAAGAGAGCCAGAGCGCCGGTGAGCCGGTGAGCCGAAGAGACAGACCGGCCGTGAAGCCGCCTGCTAGAGGTCCAGCGCCGATTCGGGCATCCGCTTGAGGTGCATGCGGCGCGCCAGGCGAATCACCGGCTTGAGCGTCAGCTGCAGCGAGCCGATCACGAACAGCCAGATTCCCAGTGTCATCCACTCTTCCCAGAAGAAGCACACGCTGCCGATCGTGAACAGCAGCCCCAGCACCAGCTCATTGATGATGCTGGCCAGCTCATAACGGCGATGGATGATCAG
>NZ_CFDJES010000024.1:15657-17459 GCF_983723665.1 Cobetia sp.
TAGGCTTCCGCCATGGTCGGGTAGTTGAAGGTGGTGTTGACGAAGTACTTGAGCGTATTCGCCTCACCCTTCTGCTGCATGATGGCCTGACCGATGTGTACGATCTCGGACGCCTGGTCACCGAAGCAGTGGATGCCGAGAATTTCCAGCGTATCGCGATGGAACAGGATCTTGAGCATGCCGACGGTATCGCCGGTGATCTGGGCGCGGGCGGTGTCCTTGAAGAACGCTTGCCCCACTTCGTAGGGGATGCGCGCCTCGGTCAGTTCGGACTCGCCACGCCCCACCGAGCTGATCTCGGGGATGGTGTAGATACCGGTCGGCACCTCATTGACGAACTTGAACTCTTCCCCCAGCAGGTTGGCCGAGGCGAAGCGGCCCTGATCGTAAGCCGCGGATGCCAGGCTCGGCCAGCCGATCACATCGCCCACCGCATACACGTGGTCCAGCTCGGTGCGGTACTGATCATCGACGGTCAGCTGACCGCGGCCGTTGGCCTGCAGGCCGACATTCTCGAGACCAAGGCTGTCGGTGTTGCCGGTACGACCGTTGGCCCACAGGAAGGCGTCAGCACGCAGCTTCTTGCCGGACTTGAGGTGCACGACCACGCCGGACTCGTCGCCCTCGATGCGATCGTATTCCTCGTTGTGACGCACCAGCACGCCGTTGTTGCGCAGGTGGTAGGACAGCGCGTCGGAAATCTCGTTATCCAGGAAGGACAGCAGACGATCACGCGTATCGATCAGGTCGACCTTGACGCCAAGGCCGGAGAAGATCGAGGCGTACTCGGAGCCGATGACACCGGCGCCGTAGATGATCAGCGTGCGCGGCGTGTGTGACAGCCCCAGGATGGTATCGGAGCAGTAGATGCGCGGGTGGCGGAAGTTGACGTCCGCCGGGCGGTAGGGACGCGAGCCGGTGGCGATCACGACCTTCTCCGCGTGCAGCTCCTCGACCCCTTCATGGGCATCGCGCACCACGACGGTGTGCTCGTCCTTGAAGCGCGCGGTACCGAAGAACACATCGATGCGATTGCGGGCGTAGAAGCGCGTACGCATCTCGACCTGCTGCTCGATGGTGCGGCGTGAACGCTCCAGCACCTTGGGGAAGGAGAACCAGCGCGGCTCGCCGATATCGCGGAACATGCGATTGGTGTTGAACTCGATGATCTGCTTGACCGCGTGGCGCAGCGCCTTGGAAGGGATGGTGCCCTTGTGGGTGCAGTTGCCGCCCACGGAAGACTGAGCCTCGATCACGGCGACACGCTTGCCATGCTTGGCCGCGTTGACTGCCGCGCTTTCCCCTGCCGGACCGGTACCGATCACGACGACATCGTAGTTATAGACTGCCATGAGACTCGCTTTGCTCCTTGATTGTTCGTAGACCGGCCCTGACACGTACGGTCTCACCTCGCGGTGACACTGCCATGTCAGGGCCGGTAGCAGGCCTTGCGGCCGGCGGGCTCTGAGCCATCAGAGCAGAAATCAGCGACGTGCGGCGTCGTAGGCCAGATCGCTGGCCGGCTTGCCGCCACTCTCTGCCATCAGACGCTGGCGATCCTGCTCCTTCTCGCACTCCTCGTCCTTGCCGCCACAGATGTCACAGCCATCCTTGAGCCCGAGGTTGTTGAGACCACCGCAGGAGCCTGCGATCGGCTTGCGGCCCATCAGAACACCGACGGCCATCACGCCAATCAGCAGCAACATCGCGGCGAATACCAGTAACCAGATCGTCATGTCATTCCTCCCGGGGCATGGCCCCATTGTGAACCTCTCGCGCGGGTCGGCTCCAGCGCAGCTTGC
>NZ_CFDJES010000024.1:17559-28002 GCF_983723665.1 Cobetia sp.
AATGCCGGACTCCAGGACTGTTTGAAGCCATCATCCGTTTTGACAATGAAATAGGCGGCAATGTTCTCGCGAATTGCGATCGTCATTGCCTTCTCGGCGCCCAGCACGTTGAGTGCCGTGGCCCAGGCGTCCGCACTCGCGCAATCCGGCGTGATCACGGTGACCGAGGCCAGACTGTGCTGGATCGGTCGACCGGTACGTGGATCGATCGTGTGCGAGTAACGTACGCCGTCCTGCTCGAAATAGTTGCGGTAATCACCGGAGGTGGCAACCGCGGCATTGCCGGGATCGATGATCCGCTGCACCGAGCGCTCGAAGGACTTCGGCGCTTCGATGGCGATCCGCCACGGCTTGTGGCCGGGCTTCTCACCCTTGACGCGGATCTCGCCACCGACTTCGACCAGATAGTTCTCGATGCCATTGGCCTCGAGCACATCGGCGACTCTGTCCACCCCATAGCCCTTGGCGATCCCCGACAGGTCGGCATACACCGGCTTGCGCTTGATCACCGTATTGCCATCGAGCTCCAGCGCCAGATGATCGACCTTCTCGAGCGCCTGCGCGATCTGTTCATCGCTCGGCGCCTTGTCGAGACGCTCATCCGGGCCGAAGCCCCACAGATTGACGGCCGGACCGACGGTGATATCGAAGGCCCCGTCGGAGCGCTTGCCGATATCCTGCGACTCGGCCAGCACCTGCGCCAGGCCATCCGACAGCGTGATCGGCGTATCCAGCGGCGCCTGATTCAGCTTCGAGAGCTCCGAGGCGTCCTTGTAGGTCGACATCTGCCAGTCGACCTTGTCGAGCGCCTCGAGACTCGCCTGCTTGAGCGACGTCACCGCATCGGCGTCCAGGTCCGCAGCCACCGTGACATGGAACCCGGTGCCGAAGATGGGGCCGGCGAAGCGATGCAACTCAGGGTTGCTGGAATTTTCACAGCCTGCAACCAGCAGGGCCAGCCCCATGAGGGCCGGCCCTGCCAGTCGTCTTGCGACGCGTGACATCATCGATCAACCACCGAAGTCATCGAGCAGGATGTTCTCCGGCTCTACACCCATGTCGGTGAGCATCTTGACGACGGCGGCGTTCATCATGGGCGGCCCGCACATGTAGTACTCGCAATCCTCAGGCGCCGGGTGGTCCTTGAGGTAGTTTTCGTACAGGACATTGTGGATGAAGCCCGTCGGGCCTTCCCAGTTGTCCTCAGGCTGCGGATCGGACAGCGCCAGGTGCCATTCGAAGTTCTCGTTCTCTTCGGCCAGCTTGTCGTATTCCTCGTTGTAGAACGACTCGCGCATGGAGCGCGCACCGTACCAGAACGACATCTTGCGCTTGGAATTCAGACGCTTGAGCTGATCGAAGATATGGCTGCGCATCGGCGCCATGCCGGCACCACCACCGATGAAGACCATCTCGGCGTCGGTGTCCTTGGCGAAGAACTCACCGAACGGCCCCATCACGGTCACCTTGTCACCCGGCTTCAGCGAGAAGACGTAGGTGGACATCAGACCCGGCGGATGCTGGGAATTCGGCGGCGGAGTGGCGATACGGATGTTGAACTTCAGGATGCCGTACTCTTCCGGATAGTTCGCCATGGAGTAAGCGCGGATGACCGGCTCTTCGTTCTTGTGCTGAACGTTGAACAGACCGAACTTCTCCCAGTCACCACGATACTCCTCTTCGATGTCGAAGTCGGAGAACTTGATGTCGTAGGCCGGCGCTTCCAGCTGCACGTAACCACCGGCGCGGAAGTTGACTTCCTCGCCTTCCGGCAGCTGCAGGTTCAGCTCCTTGATGAAGGTCGCGACGTTCGGGTTGGCGGTGACGGTGGTTTCCCACTTCTTCACGCCGAAGATCTCTTCCGGCACTTCGATCTTCATGTCCTGCTTGACCGGGACCTGGCACGACAGGCGCCAGCCTTCCTTCTTCTCACCCATGGTGAAGTGGGATTCTTCGGTCGGCAGGATGGAACCGCCGCCTTCCGAGATCCGGCACTTGCACTGGGCACAGGAGCCACCGCCACCACAGGCGGAGGACAGGAAGATGCCGTTGGCGGCCAGGGTCTGCAGCAGCTTGCCGCCGGCCTGGGTCGTCAGGGTGTTGGCGGGGTCGTTGTTGATCTCGATCTGGACGTCACCACTCGAGACCAGCTTGCTGCGTGCCGCGAGAATCACGAGCACCAGGCCGATAACGACCACGGTGAACATGACGACGCCGAGCACGATGATGGAGGTATCTACCATTTCGATTTCCTTATGCTCGGTTGCGTTACAGCTGGACGCCGGAGAAGGACATGAAGCCCAGCGACATCAGGCCAACGGTGATGAAGGTGATGCCCAGACCCTGCAGGCCAGCCGGCACGTCAGAGTACTTGAGCTTCTCGCGGATACCGGCCAGTGCAGCGATGGCCAGTGCCCAACCGAAACCGGCACCCACGCCATAGATGACGGACTCACCGAAGGTGTAGTCACGCTGCACCATGAACAGGGCCGCACCGAGGATGGCGCAGTTGACCGTGATCAGCGGCAGGAACACGCCCAGCGCGTTGTAGAGCGCCGGCACGAACTTGTCGAGGAACATCTCGAGGATCTGGACGATCGCCGCGATGACGCCGATGTAGGACAGGTAGCCCAGGAAGGACAGGTCGATGCTCTCCGCCCCTTCCAGACCCGTCCAGGTCAGCGCGCCTTCACGCAGCAGGTAGTTCAGGATCAGGTTGTTGACCGGGACGGTCACCGCCAGCACGACGATGACGGCCACGCCCAGACCGATCGCGGACTGGATCTTCTTGGACACCGCCAGGAAGGTACACATGCCCAGGAAGAAGGCCAGTGCCATGTTCTCGACGAACACGGCCTTGATGAACAGGCTCAGATAGTGTTCGAACATGTTACACAGCCTCCTTGATCTTGGTGTTGGCGGTAATCTTGTACTCCGCCTTCTCGACCTGCTCCGGGTAGATGCTGCGCAGCACCCAGATGAACAGACCGATGACGAAGAACGCGGACGGCGGCAGCAGCATCAGGCCGTTCGGGATGTACCAGCCACCGTCGTTGACGGTCTGCAGGATGGTCACGCCGAACAGGGAGCCGGAACCGAACAGCTCACGCACGAAGCCGACCACCAGCAGGATCACGGTGTAGCCGAGACCGTTGCCGATACCGTCGATGAAGCTCATCGTCGGGCCATTCTGCATGGCGTAGGCTTCAGCGCGACCCATCACGATGCAGTTGGTGATGATCAGACCGACGAAGACCGACAGCTGCTTGGATGTCTCGAAGGCGAAGGCCTTCAGCGACTGGTCGACCACGATGACCAGCGAGGCAATGATCGTCATCTGCACGATGATGCGGATGGACGACGGGATGTGATTGCGGATCAACGAGATGAACATGCTGGAGAACGCTGTCACCAGGCACACCGCGATACCCATGATCAGGGCGGTGTTCATCGAGTTGGTCACCGCCAGCGCGGAGCAGATACCGAGGATCTGCAGCGCGATGGGGTTGTTCTTGAAGATCGGCGTCGTCAGGACACCTTTAGGAGTTTCGGCTGCCATCATTACGCTCCTTTGACGTCACGGAACTGGGTCAGGTACTTGGCGAAGCCATTCTCACCCATCCAGAACTGCAACAGGTTGGTCACGCCGTTGCTGGTCAGGGTAGCCCCTGACAGCGCATCGACCTGGTACTTGGCATCCGGAGAAGACGGATTCACGCCGCCCTTCTTCAGGTGCACTTCCGGGTCCATGCTGCCTTCGGGATAGATCTTCTTGCCATCCCACTGGGCCTTCCACTTCGGGTTGTCGACTTCGCCGCCAAGCCCCGGAGTTTCGCCCTGCTGGTAGAAGGAGAGACCGACCACGGTGTTGCCGTCACCCTTCAGTGCCAGATAGCCGTACATCATTGACCACAGGCCGTTGCCGCGCACCGGGACGATGATCTCGTCCGGCTGCTCGACATCGCCGACCAGGTAGACCACGGAGTACTGCTCACGACGCTTGATGCCCGGCAGGTCTTCGTCGCCAGACAGGGTGCGTGAGGTGGCCGGGTCCTTGGACATCTTGGCCTGGTCGTACTTCTCCGGGTCGATGTCATCGACGTATTCACCGGAATCCAGGTCCACCACCTTGGCGGTGACCTTGTCACGGAACTGCTGACCGATGTCCTCACCCGGTTGCAGCAGCTCGGCGACCGCGAGGATGTTGCTCTTGCGGTCCAGCTCGGCATTGGTCAGCTGCATCGGACGCAGCACGACCGCCGCGGTGGAAACGACCACCGAGCAGACGATGCACAGCCCGAGCGCGACGCCGAGGGTTTTCTTGATGGAGTTGTTGCTGGCCATGTCAGACGGTCTCCTCGTTCGCGATGCCGGCAGTCTCGCGCTTGACGCGGCGCTTGATGTTGGCCTGCACGACGAAGTGGTCGATCAGCGGAGCGAACAGGTTGGCGAACAGGATCGCCAGCATGATGCCCTCCGGGAAGGCCGGGTTGGCGACACGGATCAGCACGGTCATCACGCCGATCAGTGCACCGAATACCAGCTTGCCCTTGTTGGTCATGGACGCGGAGACCGGATCGGTGGCCATGAAGACCATGCCGAAGGCGAAGCCGCCGATGACCATGTGCCAGTACCACGGCATCTCGAACATGGCATTGGTGTCGCTGCCGATGGCATTGAACAGCGCCGAGGTCGCGATCATGCCCAGCAGGACGCCCAGCATGATTCGCCACGAGGCGATACGCGTCCACAGCAGCACTGCGGCACCGAGGAAGATCGCCAGTGTGGAGACCTCACCCACCGAGCCCGGAATGAAGCCGAGGAAGGCATCGGTCCAGCTCATCTGCTGCATCAGGGCACCCATGCCATCCTGCGCGGCAGTGGAGAGCGCGGTCGCACCGGTGAAGCCGTCTGCCGGTACCCATACCGCGTCGCCGGAAATGCTGGCCGGGTAGGCGAAGTACAGGAAGGCACGGCCGGACAGTGCCGGGTTGAGGAAGTTCTTGCCGGTACCGCCGAAGACTTCCTTGCCGATCACCACACCGAAGGTGATACCGAGCGCGACCTGCCACAGCGGAATGGTCGCCGGCAGTGTCAGGGCGAACAGCACCGAGGTGACGAAGAAGCCTTCGTTGACCTCGTGGCCGCGACGCATCGCGAACAGCACTTCCCAGAACCCGCCGACCGCGAAGGTCACCAGATAGATGGGCAGGAAGTAGGTGGCCCCCAGGATGAAGTTGGCCCACACGCTGCCGGCATCGTGGCTACCCGCCAGCAGCATGACGATGGCTTCACGCCAGCCGCCCAGTGCGCTGTAACCGCCAGCGATGGCCTCGTTGGCCTGCAGACCGGCGTTGTACATGCCGAAGAACATGGCCGGGAAGGTACACATCCAGACCGTGATCATGATGCGCTTCAGGTCGATGCCATCACGCACGTGAGTGGTGCTGCGCGTGACGCTCGCCGGCGCATAGAAAATGGTGTCCACGGCTTCGTAGAGCGCGTAGAACTTCTCGTACTTGCCACCTTTGTGGAAGTGCGGCTCCAGGTTATCCAGAGTCTGTCGAATGCCCATCATCAGACCTCTTTCTCGATCGTGGTGAGGTTGTCACGCAGGATGGGACCGTACTCGTACTTGCCCGGGCACACGTAGGTGCACAGCGCGAGGTCCTCTTCATCAAGCTCCAGGCAGCCAAGCTGCATGCCGGTCTCGATATCACCCACGATCAGCGAACGCAGCAGCTGCGTCGGCAGAATGTCCAGCGGCATGACCGCCTCGTACGCGCCCACCGGCACCATGGCACGCTCGGAGCCGTTGGTGGAGGTGTTCGGGCGGTAGTCGGTCAGACCGGTCAGCTTCGACAGGTAGATACCCAGCACCGAGTGACGCTTGGCGCCCATCGACAGCCAGCCCATGAAGGCACGCTTGTTGCCTTCCTCGAGCAGGCTCACCTGATTGTGGTAGCGGCTGACGAAACGCAGCGCCCCTTCACAGGTCAGGCCGGAGAACACCGAACCGGAGATGACACGCGTGTCTTCCGGCTGCTCGACTTCGCCCTTGAGCAGCTCTTCGGTGCTGGCGCCCAGACGGGTGCGCAGCAGACGCGGCTTGGTGGCACGCGGGCCACCGACGGCGATGACGCGCGTGGTATCCAGGCGACCTTCCGCCAGCAGCGTACCGATGGCGACCACATCCTGATAACCGACATGCCAGACCTGACGCTGCAGGCTGACCGGTGCGAGGTGATGGATGTGCGTGCCCGGCAGACCCGCCGGGTGCGGGCCCTTGAAGGACTCGCTGACCACACCGGAGACGTCGCCACCCGGGATATCAGCACCCGGTGCCTGGCACAGGAACACCTTGCCTTCGGTCAGACGCGTCAGTGCGACGAGACCCTGACGGAAAGCGGCTTCCTGACCCTTGAGCACCACGGCCGGATCCGCGGACAGTGGGTGGGTATCGATGGCGGTGACGAAGATGGCTGCCGGCTTGGCATCCAGCGCCGGCACGCGCGAGAACGGGCGGGTACGCAGCGCCGTCCACAGGCCGGACTCGACCAGCTGGTCGACCACGACCTGACGTTCGAGACCTGCAATGGCGGCGTCGCCATGTGCAGTGAATTCCACAGCTTCGCCCTGCGCGTCGATCTCGATGACCACGGACAGAAGCTTGCGCTTCTCGCCACGATTGATCTCGACCACAGTACCGGCAGCAGGCGCGGTGTAACGGACGCCCGGGGTCTTCTTGTCGGTGAACAGGAGTTGCCCCTGCTTCACCTTGTCCCCTTCGCGGACTTCCATCGTCGGCTTCATGCCGACGTAGTCAACACCCAGGATCGCTACGCGACGAACGGGCTGCGCATCCTCGATACGCTGCTCCGGCGCCCCGGCGATGGGGAGATCCAGGCCACGTTTGACTTCGATCATAGACTCGCCCAATTGTCGGATCTGATGTTGTTCAGGAAAGATCACCCATCGTAGATACGCCTCGAGGCCGATAATTGACCAGGCAACCTCGCGATTTTCGCGTATCAGGCAATGTGAATGCTTTTCTTATCAGACGGTTGGAGGTGTAGCCCAGAGATTGGACCGGCCCAAAAAAATCCGGCTCATTATAAAGATGCGAGGCCGGAAAGACCATACGACACTAAAGTGGTGCACACGCCGAAAACGCCAACGCCCCCGCCATCATTGAGGGCGGGGGCGTTGTAACAGCAGGTATTTATTTCAATTTTTCGCAAGTCACGCCACAGACGCGGCGCATTGACTCAGCGCGTAGGGAAGTAGCTGAAACGCACGTTGGACATGTGCTGCAGAATACGCACCACCTGACAGCTGTAACCGAACTCGTTGTCGTACCACACGTACACGACGGCCTGCTTGTCGGTGACGATGGTCGCCTGGCCATCGACGATGCCGGAATGGCGGTTGCCGACGAAGTCCGAGGACACCACTTCACAGGAATCGACGTAGTCGATCTGCTTCTGCAGCGAGGAATGCAGCGAGGCGGTGCGCAGGAAGTCGTTCATGCGCTCGGCGTCGCTTGCGGTGTTCAGCGTCAGGTTGAGGATCGCCATCGAGACATTGGGCGTCGGCACGCGGATCGCGTTGCCGGTCAGCTTGCCGGAAAGCTCCGGCAGTGCCTTGGCGACGGCCTTGGCGGCACCGGTCTCGGTCAACACCATGTTGAGGGCCGCGGCACGGCCACGACGGTCACCACTGTGGAAGTTGTCGATCAGGTTCTGGTCGTTGGTATAGGAGTGCACTGTCTCGACGTGACCCTGGCTGACACCGTACTCGTCGTGCAGCACCTTCAGCACCGGCACGATGGCGTTGGTGGTACAGGAGGCCGCGGAGATGATGCGGTCATCATCGCTGATGTCGGTGTGGTTGACGCCGTAGACGATGTTCTTGAGATCGCCCTTGCCCGGCGCCGTCAGCAGCACCTTGGCCACGCCCTTGCACTCCAGGTGCTGACCCAGGCCCGCTTCGTCACGCCACTTGCCGGTGTTGTCGACCACGATGGCGTTGTCGATGCCGTGCGCGGTGTAATCGATCTCGGTGGGCGAATTGGCGTAGATGATCTTGATGTAGTTGCCGTTGACGATCAGCGCCGAGTTTTCTTCATCGACGGTGATGCTGCCCTCGAAGGGACCGTGCACCGAGTCGCGACGCAGCAGGCTGGCCCGCTTTTCCAGGTCATCCTTGCTGCCACGCACCACGATGGCGCGCAGACGCAGCAGGTTACCGCCGCCAGCTTTCTCGATCATGATGCGCGCCAACAGGCGACCGATACGCCCGAAGCCATACAGGACGACATCCTTCGGGTCGCCGCCCATGCCGCCTTCGACGTAGCCACCGACGATGTCGGCCAGCTCACGCTTGAGGAAGGCGGTGATGTCCGTCTCGTCAGAGCGCTTGAAGGCGACCGCCAGCTTGCCGATATCGACGTGGGCCGGGCCCAGGTTGAGCTCGATCATCGCGCGCACCAGCGGGAAGGTATCTTCCACTGACAGCTCGACGCCTTCGGCCTTGCGCACCCAACGGTGGTTCTTGAGGATGCGCACCATCGAGCGATTGATCAGCGAACGCCCGTAGATGGAGGGCACGACGTTGAAGCGGCGGTAGAGATCTCCCAACAGCGGGATCATCTGCTCCGCGAGGGCTTCATTGTCCTGCCACTGCTTGAAACAGGCTTCGAGATTCTCTTGGCTCACGGGTGCATCCTCTCACGTGCGGGCAAATAATGATGGTCGTCACCGAGCGCTTGGCGACGCCGGACAAGGCCAGCTGAGTATGCGTAACGCGGCTATGCACCACAATGAAAGGATGGTCGCACGCAGGGTAGTAGTGCTACAGAATCAACGATTTGACTACAAAAGCGTTTCCCCCATCCCGCGCTCGGCCATCTGTGTCCACGGTGCTGAAAAGCACATCACTTGCCCCCATATAGCGACTGACTTGCTATGATCAAGCGCGACTCCTTTCATGGCGGCGACTGACGTTGCAGCCCCTTGCGCTGCGACAGCTTGCGTTGAAGCGCGCCTGGCAAGCCAAGGCATCGCGTCTGCCTTGTCGCGCTCATGAGTATTCTGCGCGCTATTGAATGTGCCGCGCGCTCACCAATGTGCCGTGCACCCGAGAGACTGCCTTGCGCCCATGAGTCGCTCAGCGTCATCTGCATGCGTGGGCCGCTCATCGTGAGCGACTGACCCAGCACCTTATTCACTCGGGCCCTGCCCGTGACGTCATCCCGTGCCGTGAACGCCGCAAGGCGTTGCGCCCAAGCCCAGGACACAAGACACCAGAGCCCATGTTCGAGACTCCGCTGACGCCCCCGTTGCCGCGCTCGCGCCGCGAAACCACCTTCTGGATGCTCAATGACCCTAGCGCCGCGGCGCTGGCGCTGGCGCGCCTGGCCGATGCCGATGAAGCGCCGCTGATGGTCATCACCCCGGACACCGCCAGCGCCCAGCGCCTGGAAGCCGACCTGCGCTTCTATACGCGCCATCCCGAGCGCCTGCTGCCCTTCCCCGATTGGGAAACGCTGCCCTACGACAGCTTCTCGCCGCACCAGGACATCGTCTCGGAGCGTCTGCGCACCCTGCGTACCCTGCAGACCAGCCGCCGCGCCATCGTGCCGGTGCCGGTCAACACCCTGATGCAGCGCCTCGCGCCGGTGGATTACATCGCAGGCCAGGTCTTCAGTCTCGCCAAGGGCGACATCCTCAATCGCGAGGACTTCCGCTCACGCCTGTCGCGAGCCGGTTACCGCGCGGTGGAGACGGTCTACGAGCCGGGCGAATACGCCCTGCGCGGCGCATTGATCGACCTGTTCCCCATGGGCAGCGAGCAACCGCTGCGCATCGACCTGTTCGATGACGAGATCGACACCCTGCGTGCCTTCGACCCTGACACCCAGCGCAGTGGCGACAAGGTCGAGGCGATCGAGATTCTGCCCGCGCATGAATACCCGCTGACGCGCGGCGCCATCGCCTGCTTCCGCGAGGGCTTCGAGACGCTGTTCGATGTCGACCCGCGCCAGTGCATTCTCTACAACGACGCCATCAAGGGCATTCCCTCGCCGGGGCTCGAGCAGTACCTGCCGCTGTTCTTCGACGAGACCGCGACGCTCTTTGATCATATGGGCGACGAGCTGCGCATCGCCATGCTGCCCGGCGTGCGCGAGGCAGCCGAGAGCCACTGGGACGCCATCACCACCCGCTACGCCAATCTGGGCGTCGACCCGACACGCCCGCTGCTGCCACCGCACCGCGCCTTCGTGCCGGTCAATGAGCTGCTGGGCCTGATCAAGCAGCACGAACGTATCGAGCTGGTACGTGAGTCCAATGCCCACGCCATCGAATTCGGCCATCAGACGCTGCCGAGCCTGGCCATCGATGCGCGCAGCGCCGACCCGACCCAGGCCCTGGCCAGCTTCCT
>NZ_CFDJES010000025.1:0-7003 GCF_983723665.1 Cobetia sp.
CGGGTCTTGATCAGGGTCTTGCCCGCCTCGATACCTTCCGCCGTCTCCATTTCGATCGTGATCAGCGGGCCACGGCTGGCGTAGTTGTGCCACACCATCCAGGCGCCGATCAGCAGGGCCACGATCGGGACTATCCAGATCGGCGAAAGGCGGCGTCGACTTTCACGACGTGCGCGAGAATCATCACTCATAAGTCATCCTGTGAGGCGGCAGCGGAAGGGGGATTGCGGGAGGCATTCGGGGGCGTGAATGGCGTCGTGAACGGAGGCGTGGCCTGCGAGGACGAAGCAAGAGACGCGGAGCCCGTCAGCGGCGTCAGCGGCAGATCACCGAACAGCGTGTTCGCCATCATCGTCTTCTCCGTCTCGGTGTCCCAGACAAGGCGTGGGTCGAAGCTCAACGCCGACAGCATCGTCAGCACCACCACGCAGGCAAAGGACAGCGCCGCGGGCCCCGGGTGGACCGAAATCAGCGCGCCCAGCTGGATCAACGCGGCCAGCAGCGCCACCACGAAGACATCGACCATCGACCAGCGCCCGACATATTCGGTGATGCGGTACAGGGTCACCCGCGCCCGCGCATGCTGCACCTCGGGGCGCTGGGCGCTGATGCACAGCCAGGCGATGGCGATCATCTTCGAGGCCGGCACCAGGATGCTGGCGATGAAGATGACCATCGCGATGGGCCAGTCACCATGTGACCAGAGCACCACGATGCCACCGGCGATCGTCTGCGGGTCATTCTCCCCGAGACTGACCGTGGTCATGATCGGGAAGAGATTGGCGGGGATGTACAGAATCGCCGCCGCGATCAGCCACGCCCAGGTACGCTGCAGGCTCTGCGTCTTGCGCTGATGGACAGGGTCGCCACAGCGGCGGCAGTGAGTGTGCGCCTCCCGTTCGCCGCAGGCGTTGATCAGGCCGCAGCTATGGCAACTGGCCAGTCCCTGCAAGGCGGCGCCGATGCCCGGCAGCGTACCGCTGGGGGCGGCTGGCTCGCCCGCCAGCGCGAACCACATGCGATCCCCATCGATGCTGGCCAGCGTCTTGGTCATCAGCAGGGCGAAGGCGCAGAACGCCCAGAAGGAAGGGCCGAAACTGATATCGGCCATGCCGGCGATCTTGACCAGGCTCACCATCACGCCGACCAGAAACACATCCGCCATCATCCATGGGCGCAGGTGGCTCAGGGTGCGCGCAATGCCGCGAATGCCCGGCAAGGGCAGTTTCAGCCCGATGGCTGCATGGGTGTATATGACGCCCAGCAGGTAGAGCGCCGGCAGCATCACGATGGTCAGGATCAGCAGCACGGCCAGGGAAGGATAGGACTCGGCCGTGAGGGCGGCGGGCGTATCGATCAGGCTGAGGCTCGCCGAGATGCCACTGGTGGCAAAGGCGATGAACTCGAAGGGCAGCGTCAGCACCAGCATCACCAGGCACGCCATCGCCAGTGCCAGGGTGCGTTGCACGGCATGGGCGTGGCGCTGGGCGAACAGATGATCGCAGCGCGGGCAGCGGGCGCGCTCGCCGGCCTTGAGCGCCGGCAGGGCCACGACGAGGTCGCAGCACTCGCAGGCACGCATCCGTCGCCGTGACACGCCTGACGTGACAGGCGCGAACACCTGCGGCGGATCACGGGTTTCAAAGGTACGCCGGGTGTAGCGGCGCAGGGCAGCAAGGGGACGAGGCATGTCGCTCCAGCGGGATCGGGTGGTGTATCGCCGTGCCGCGCGTGTTCGGGGCATGCGCAGAGGCGTTGTCAGTCGCGGCTTGACCACGCCTGCGGCTGCGCTCTTGGGACAGCGCTCTCGAGGATGCGCCGTCAGCGGCCTGGCCCCATGCACACGCGGCCCTGCGAAGGTATAGGAGTTGTGGAAGCACCAGGCCTGCGCAGGCAAACAGTGTTCGATAGTAGCATGATGCCGCAAAAGGCTGATGGCACTCAATGCTTGCCGCGTGAGCGCGCCTGTTTTTGCCAAGCTGCAAACAGGCACGCCGCCCGGAGAGGGCGGCGTGCAGGGCCGTCACGCAATGTGACAGCAATGAGGCTTCTGTCGTGATCAGAGATCAGACAAGGTCATCCTCCTGGCGGGCCGCTTCGTGGGCTCGCTTGAGGTCCTTCGGCTCACCGAAGAGGCGGCGCACGACCACATAGCAGACCGGCACCAGGAAGATCGCCAGCACCGTGGCCGAGATCATCCCGCCGATCACGCCGTTGCCGATGGCGTGACGGCTGGCGGCACCCGCACCCGTCGAGATGGCCAGTGGCACGGCACCCAGGGTGAAGGCCAGCGAGGTCATCAGGATCGGGCGCAGACGCATGCGCACGGCTTCCATGGTGGCATCGATCAGCGAGCGACCTTGCACTTCAAGGTCCTTGGCGAACTCGACGATCAGGATCGCGTTCTTGGCCGAGAGCCCGATGGTCGTCACCAGGCCGACCTGGAAGTAGACGTCATTGTCGAGTCCGCGCATCCAGGTGGCGAGCAGGGCACCCAGCACCCCCAGCGGTACCACCAGCATGACGGAGAACGGAATGCTCCAGCTCTCATACAGCGCGGCCAGACACAGGAAGACGAAGACCAGCGAGATGGCATACAGATACGGTGCCATGCCGCCACTCTGGGATTCCTGCAGCGAGATGCCGGTCCATTCCAGCGCGACGCCATTGTTGAGCTGGCTGACCATCTCTTCCATGGCCTGCATGGCCTCACCGGTGGAGTAACCCGGTGCCGCCTGTCCCAGCAGTTCCATCGAGGAGACGCCGTTGTAGCGTTCCAGCTGCGGCGACCCGTAGGTCCACTCGCCGTTGATGAAGGCGCTCAGCGGCACCATCTCGCCGGAGGTGTTGCGGACGTACCACTTCTTGAGGTCTTCCGGCTGCATGCGGGCACTGGCTTCCGCCTGCACATAGACCTTCTTGGTACGACCCTCGTCGAGGAAGTCATTGACGTAGGTCGAGCCCCACGCCGTGGAAAGCGTCGAGTAGACCTCTGACAGCGAGACGCCCATCGCCGTCGCCTTGAGTTCATCGATATTGAGCGTGAACTGCGGGCTGTCTTCCAGACCATTGGGGCGCAGGCCGGTCACGGCCGGGTTCTGGCCCGCCATGCCCAGCAGCTGGTTGCGCGCGTCGGTCAGTGCCTTGTGGCCGATGCCGCCACGGTCGACCAGCATCATGTCGAAGCCGCTGGCGTTGCCCAGCTCCATGATCGGCGGCGGGTTGATGGCGAAGACCAGGGCTTCCTTCAAGGTGCCGAAGTAGCTCTGTGCTTCACTGACCACGCTGAAGGAATCGCGCTCGCGCTCATCCCACGGCTTCAGGTTGATGAAGGCCAGGCCCATGTTCTGACCGCGACCGGCGAAGCTGAAGCCGGCGACGTCGAACATTTCCTGAACCGCATCTTCCTGATCGACCAGGAAGTGATGCTCGACCTTTTCCAGCGTCTCGAGCGTCTGCTCCTGAGTGGAGCCCACCGGCAGGATGACCTGATTGAACAGATAGCCCTGATCCTCATCCGGCAGGAAGCCGGTCGAGATGCGCGTGAACACCACGCCACAGCCGACGACGATCAATGCATAGACCAGCATCGAGCGACCGGTGCGCTTGAGCATGCCGCCAACGCCTTTCTGGTAGCGCGCGTTGGAGCGATCGAAGACCCGGTTGAAGAGGCCGAAGAAGCCGGTGGTCTTCTCCTTGGTCGGCTTGAGCAGGGTGGCGCACAGGGCCGGCGTCAGGATCAACGCCACCAGTACGGACAGCGTCATCGCCGAGACGATGGTCACCGAGAACTGACGGAAGATCGCGCCGGTGGTGCCGGGGAAGAAGGCCATCGGAATGAACACGGATGACAGCACCAGGCCGATACCCACCAGCGCGCCGGTGATCTGGCCCATCGACTTGCGAGTCGCTTCCAGTGGCGAGAGCTTCTCTTCGTGCATGACGCGCTCGACGTTTTCGACCACCACGATCGCATCGTCGACCAATAGCCCGATGGCGAGCACCATGGCGAACATCGTCAGGGTATTGATGGAGAAGCCCAGCACTTCCAGCACCCCGAAGGTGCCCAGCAGCACGACCGGCACCGCGATGGTCGGAATCAGGGTGGCGCGGAAGTTCTGCAGGAACAGCAGCATCACCAGGAAGACCAGTGCCACGGCTTCCAGCAGTGTCATCACCACTTCTTCAATGGAAATCTTGACGAAGGGCGAGGTGTCGTACGGAACCTTGACGCTCATGCCCGGCGGGAAGTAGGCGGACAGCTCATCGAGGCGGTCCTTGACGGCCTGGACGGTGTCCAGCGCGTTGGCGCCCGAGGCCAGCTTGATCCCCAGGCCTGCAGCAGGCTTGCCGTTGTAGCGGCTGACGGTGCTGTAGGTCTCGGCGCCTTTCTCGGCGCGACCGACGTCACGCAGATAGACCTGAGAGCCATCTTCCTGGGTCTTGAGCAGGATGTTGCCGAACTGCTCCGGCGTTTCAAACAGGGTCTGCGCCACGATGGTGGCGTTGAGCTGCTGGCCTTCTTCCGCCGGCAGATTGCCCAGCTGGCCCGAGGCGATCTGGTTGTTCTGCGTGCTGATGGCCGTGGTGACGTCGCTGGTGGTCAGCTTGAAGTTGTTGAGCTTCTGCGGGTCGAGCCAGACACGCATGGCCCCTGGCGCGCCGAATAGCTGGGTCTCGCCGACGCCCTGGACACGCGCGACCTCATCCTGGATGTCGGAGGCGACATAGTCGGTCAATTGCTGCTTGGTCATGCTGCCATCGTCAGAGACGAAGGCCGCGACCATCAGGAAGCTGCCGGAGGACTTGGTGACCGAGACACCTTGGTTTTGTACGGATTGCGGCAGGCGCGGAGTGGCCAGCTGCAGCTTGTTCTGTACCTGAACCTGGGCGATGTCGGGGTCGGTGCCGGTATCAAAGCTCAGCTCGATGCTGGCGTTGCCCTGGGAGTCCGAGGTCGAGCTCATGTACAGCAGATTGTCGATGCCGTTCATCTGCTGCTCGATGACCTGGGTCACCGTGTCTTCCACCGTCTGGGCGGAGGCACCGGAGTAGGTGGCCTGAATGGTGATGCTGGTAGGGGCCAGCGAGGGGTACTGCTCGATCGGTAGCTTGAGGATACTGAAGATACCCCCCAGCATCACGATGATGGCGAGCACCCAGGCAAAGATAGGGCGATCGATGAAGAATCTGGCCATGACGTTTGAGGCTCCTGGAACGTCGTTCGGGACGGTCGCCAGTCACACGAGAAGCGTCTCTCGTCTGACTGGCGACAGTGGCGCGAAAAGCGGGGGCAGGCTTACTGGCTATCGCCGGTCTTGGCCTGTTCACTTTCCGAGGAGTCGCTGCTGGCAGCAGTCCGCGACTGAGATGCGGCGTTCTGGTCAGTGCCTGTCTCGTCCGAGGCGATCTCGACCGTGGCACCCGGCTTGATCTTCTGCAGACCGCTGACGATGACCTTGTCATTGCTGTCGAGGCCGCTGGTCACCAGCCACTGATTGTCGATGGCCTGACCGATCACGACCTGCTTGGCCTCGACCTTGTTCTCGGCATTGACCGTCATCACGCTGGCCTGGCCCGTGCTGTCACGGCTCACGGCCTTCTGCGGAATCAGGATGGCATCCTTGGCGACGGCTTCGGTCAGGCGGGCACGCACGAACATGCCCGGCAACAGCAGCTCATCTTCGTTGGGGAACAGTGCGCGCAGCGTGACCATGCCGGTCCCCTGGTCGACAGTGACATCCGCGAACTGCAGCTTGCCCTTGGCGCCATAGACGCTGCCGTCTTCCATCACCAGCTCGACTTCCGTCTGGACCGGGGCGGTGGCGGCATCGCGATTCTCGCCCAGCTCACGCTTGAGACGCAGCACCTCGGTGGCGGACTGGGTCAGGTCGACATAGATGGGGTCCAGCTGCTGGACGGTGGCCAGGCTGGTTTCCTGACTGGCCGTGACCAGTGCGCCCTTGGTGACGCTGGACTTGCCGATACGACCACTGATCGGTGAGGTGACCTTGGTGTAATCCAGGTTGATCTGCGCGCTGGATACCGCGGCCTTGGCCGAGGCGACATCGGCACGGTCTTCGCCGACGGTGGCCACGGCATCGTCATAATCCTGCTGGCTGACCATCTTACGCGCGACGAGGTTCTTGTAGCGCTTGGCCTTGAGGCTCGAGGTGTTGAGGCTCGCCTCGGCACGCGCCAGGCTTGCCTTGGCGCTCTCGACATCGGCGCGATAGGTGCGCGAATCGATGTGATAGAGCACCTGACCTTCCTCGACGTCACTGCCTTCGGTGAAGTCGCGCGATTCGATGATGCCGCCGACCTGCGGACGCACTTCCGCGATCTGATAGGCACGCGTGCGGCCCGGAAGTTCGGTGGTGAGCGGTACATCCTGGGCAGTGACGGTGACGACATCGACCTGAGCGGCCTGGCTGGCGCCTGCGGCGGAGCTTTGGCCAGCCTCCTCCTTGTCGCCGCTACAGCCGGCCAGCAGGGCACCGACCAGCAGCAGGCTTGCCGGAAGCAGGCCGAGGCGGCGGGCATTGAAAGCCAATGGGTGTCTCTGCAAGCGGGATTGACTGGGGGAAGTCGGGGCCATGGAGCGTCCTTTACGAAATTCAGGGGCTGAAGTGCGTCACTATCGCCACATTGTGACTCACCGCAGGCGCGGCAGGTCAAAGCAACGATGTCATGATGAGGAAGATATTTAGCCCGCTATTCTATCGGAATGGCGAGGCGACTGTATGGTTGTTTTGTGCAGTTATTGCGCACCCTGTTGCAACAGATTGTTGCCATGTGAGCAGCATTCTGAACGTCATCGAGGGGGATGCAAGACAATGCAATTCGCTTGCCATGCCCGCAGGCGTGCACATGCCTCGCCTCACGCAAGGTGCGTGCACAAGTCAGGTGAGGCCAGGGCAGTGATGGTGCATCAATATGCGCAAATTCTGAATAAGTTATCAGATCGAAGTGTCTGAATGATGAACTCCCCGGCCCTGTACGC
>NZ_CFDJES010000025.1:7103-16262 GCF_983723665.1 Cobetia sp.
GCTTCACTGGTGCCGGGGGCGTGGCGTGACAGCTCGAGCTGGCGCATCACGGTGGCACTGCGCTCGCCACTTACCAGGGGGACGATCCGCTGGCGGACCGCCTCCAGGTAGCGGTCGCATTCCCGCTCGGGGTCCAGTTCCATCACGTCGAGGCGCGGCGCGATGTTGCAGGGCTTGCCACCGATCGCACCGAACAGGTCGCCGAGATTGTGCGCGGGGTCTGTCGACACCAGTAGGGTCGCTTCGCCTTTCTCCGCCAGTGCCAGCGCCTGGGCCGCCGCGCAGCTGGTCTTGCCGACACCGCCCTTGCCACCGAAGAACCAGATCTCGGGGTGCTTGGATATCTCGGCTTGCCCCGGCGCTTGGCCAGACTGGTGAGTGTGAGCCTTGTGAGTCTCGTAAGTCTCGTGAGCCGCTGACGGCTGGGTGCCTGCCCAGACAGCCGTATCTTTCGCCGTGCGGGATGCCGCGCGTTTCCAGAGCCTGCTCAACAGCACTTGATGCCCTCCAGCGGTGAATGCTCAAGCCCCTGACGCAGGTGCCAGTCATGCATGCGTTCCAGCATCAGCGGCAGCATCTCCAGCGAGACGGCCGGCGCCGGATTGGGGATGCCCATCAGCTCCGCGAAGCTCATCATCATGAAGATGTCCTCCTCTTCACGGGCAAGCTGCGCCAGATCGCGCTGCTGGTTGACGCGCAGCATGGCCTCCCAGCCATCCCGCAGCTGAATGGCGCCTGTCAGCAGGCGCCTTGTCAGACCCGGCTGGCGGGGTGATGACGCCAACCGGGTATCGTCATCAGCTCTCATGAGCGCTCACCCGGGCGGGAGACGTCAGGCTGCGGCTGGCCTCGAGCAGAATCCACAGCGCAAACACCATGATCAGGCTGCCGAAGGTGAACAACAGCCATTGCGGGTCGTTGCTGCCCATGCCCGACCAATCCAGCACCACCTGCTGCACCATCGCCCACAGCGTCATGATCATCAGGAAGACCATCGGGGCCAGGGTATAGATGACAGGGCGGCCCTGACGCTTGAGCCACACCGACACCAGCATCAGCGAGATGCCCGCCAGCAGCTGATTGCTGGTGCCGAACAACGGCCACAGCAGGTAGCCGCCGGAACCGAAGCCCTTGGGCCCCTGCGGCAGGATGACCAGTGCGGCACTGGCGATGACGGCGATGCTGGTGGCGACATGCTTGTGGCTGAGCGCCGGCATGCCGTATTCGCTGCCCAGTTCCGCGATGATGTAGCGCATCAGGCGCACGGCGGAGTCCAGCGTCGTCGCCGCGAAGCTGACCACGATGACCGCGACCAGCGTACTGCCGACATTGGCTGGCAGGCCGAGGTGCGAGATCAGCTGACCGGACCCCTGAACGAAGCTCGAGAGGCCATTGGCACCCGCCGCGGCGAAGCTTGAATAGGTTGCGGTGAAGTCGGCCTGGGTTGTGAACAGGGTCGCCACCGCGATGATGGAAATCAGCGCCAGCATGCCTTCGCCCAGCGCACCGGAGTAACCGATCAGGCGCGCATCCGGTTCATGGGACAGCTGCTTGGAGGTGGTGCCGGAGGCGACCAGACCGTGGAAGCCCGAGATGGCGCCGCAGGCAATGGTGATGAACAGCAATGGGTAGAAGGACATCTCGGCATCGGCGTTGAAGGCCGGCGCCGTCAGCTGCGGGCCACCTACGGCCAGCCCCAGATACAGCAGTACCAGCCCGACCACCAGCTGGTGAGAGTTGATGGTGTCGCGTGGCTGCAGCAGCTTCCAGACCGGCAAGACCGAGGCGATGTAGACATAGCTCATCAGCGCGATGATCCACACCAGGAAGGCGCTGGAGATGGGCGAAAGGCCGAACAGCAGGGTGGCATCCTCGCCACCGGCCATGGCGGTGAAGGCACCGGCCAGATCGATCTGCAGGAACTCGAACTGGCCCGCCAGCAGGGCGGCGGCATACATCACCATCAGTGCGAGCAGTGAGGGAATCAGCATCTTGCCGCCGCGACGATAGACGCGATGGCCGATCCATACCGCCAGCGGAATCTGGATCAGCACCGACAGCACGCTGGCCGGGAAGTTGATGAACAGATTGGCGATCACCCAGGCGAATACCGCGTTCAGCATCAGGACCAGAATCAGGATGATGAACAGAAACAGCAGCTTGGCACGCTTGCCGATCAGCTTGTCCGCCAGGGTGCCCACCGACTGGCCGCGATGGCGCGCCGACAGCGTCAAGGTGCCGAAATCATGCACGCCTGCCGCGAACAGACTGCCCAGCACGACCCACAGCACGGCCGGCAGCCAGCCCCAGTAGACGGCGATCGCCGGACCGACGATGGGGGCTGCGCCCGCCACCGAGGTGAAATGGTGACCCCACAGCACCCAGCGATTGGTCGGCAGGTAGTCGGTGTCATCGCGCAGCGCATGGGCTGGCGTCACGAAATTCGGGTCGAGGCGGAAGATGCGTTCGGCCAGAAAGCGGGAATAGAAGCGATAGCCGATGGCGAAGGCAACGCAGCCGAACAGGGCAAGCCAGATGGCGTTCATGGCAGATTCCGAGTGGCGTGGTGATGGATTGAGTAGGGCGTGCTGGCGTGTGCTGGTTGTCAGCTCGACATGCCGCTGTCGAGCGTCCGCCGAGCAAGACCTTCCGGCAGGGCTTTCAAGCAAGACTTTCAACACACTGGTGCAGATCGGCGTGACGCTAACATCGATAAATGCGCATATAACTTCGCCATTGGTCGCCCCGCCGCGCGCCGGCATGTCGCCAGCAAACCTGCAGGACATTCCTGAAACGCCGCCTCTCTGCGTGGACTGAACGCAGAAGCGCGCCGCTGCCTTGTGCTCAGGCGGCATCACGCGCGGGGTAGCCGTTTTTGCCTCGCTCTGCCTTGCGACCAAGGAGTATCAGTGGGTTGATCCACGCGACCTTGTGTTCCGCCAAGCTCTTCTATACTCGAAGCAAGTCGGAGCACGGGGAGCCGCTCAGCGCCGTCATCTGGGTGAGGCTCTCGATAACAATGACAAGGAGGCGCCGATGTCATGGATCGCGGAATGCCTTTCCCGTGTCACCAGGCCAATGCGTCTGCGCTTGCGACGCACAGTGACGATCCTTTCACTGACGACCCTGTCACTGACAGCCCTTTCCCCTTCGGTGCTGGCAGTGGAATACAACATGCCGGTCGGGGTCACCGCGGTCAGCCGCGAGATCCACTCGCTGCACATGATCATCTTCTGGATCTGTGTGGTCATCGGCATCGTGGTGTTCGGTGTGATGGGCTACGCGATGATCAAGCACCGCAAGTCACGCGGTGCGGTATCGGCAAGCTTCCATGAAAATACCCGTATCGAGATTCTGTGGACCGCCATCCCGCTGTTGATCCTGGTGGTGATGGCGGTGCCTGCCACCGCCACGCTCAAGGACATGTACGACGCCTCCGAGTCGGCGCTGGACGTGAAGATCACCGGCCATCAATGGCGCTGGCAGTACGAGTATCTGGGCGAGGATGTCGCCTTCACCTCAAGCCTCGCGACCCCGCGCGAGCAGATCAACAACACCGCCGCCAAGGGCGAGCATTACCTGCTGGAAGTCGACAACCCGCTGGTGTTGCCCATCAATCGCAAGGTGCGCTTCCTGACCACCTCCGCCGACGTCATCCACTCCTGGTGGGTGCCGGACTTCGGCGTCAAGAAGGACGCCATTCCCGGCTTCATCAATGAGGCCTGGACGCGTATCGAGACCCCCGGCACCTATCGTGGCCAGTGCACCGAGCTGTGCGGCAAGGACCACGGCTTCATGCCGGTGGTGGTCGAGGCGTTGCCGGAGGCCGAGTTCGATGAGTGGCTGATCGCGCGCAAGGCCGAAGCCGAGGCCGCGCTCAACGATGCCGGTCGTGACTGGAGTCTTGAGGAGCTGATGGAGAAGGGCGAGAAGACCTACGCCACCATCTGTGCCTCCTGTCATCAGCCGGATGGCCAGGGCATGCCGCCGGCGTTCCCCTCGCTGGTAGGCAGCGCCATCGTCACCCAGGACATGCAGGCGCACATCGATATCGTGGTCAACGGCAAGGCGGGCACGCCCATGGCGGCCTTCGCCGATGTGCTGAGCCCGGTCGAGCTGGCGGCTGTCATCACCTATGAGCGCAACGCCTGGGGCAACGATACCGGCGAGCTGGTGCAGCCAGCCGTCATCAAGGAACAGCTGTCTCAATAGCGTGCAAGCGACGCATTCAGGAGGCGTGTCATGGCCAGTGAACAGCCACGCAAGGCAGTACTTCAGGCCAGCGAGAGCGAGGGGGCCACCGCAGGCGGCGCTCATGTGGGCGAGGGCCACGGCAGCGCGCCGCGCGGCATGCTGCGCTGGCTGCTGACCACCAATCACAAGGATATCGGCACCCTCTATCTGATCTTCTCGCTGAGCATGCTGTTCATCGGCGGCATCATGGCGCTGGTGATCCGTACCGAGTTGTTCCAGCCCGGCTTGCAGATGGTGCAGCCGGAGTTCTTCAACCAGATGACCACCATGCACGGGCTGATCATGGTGTTCGGCGCTATCATGCCGGCCTTCACCGGGCTGGCCAACTGGATGATTCCGCTGCAGATCGGCGCGCCCGACATGGCGCTGCCGCGCCTCAACAACTTCAGCTTCTGGCTGTTGCCGGTCGCCTTCCTGTTGCTGCTTTCCACCCTGCTGATGGAGGGCGGTGGCCCCAACTTCGGCTGGACCTTCTACGCGCCGCTGTCCACCACCTATGCGCCGCCCTCGACCAGCTTCTTCATCTTCTCGCTGCACATCGCCGGCATCAGCTCGATTCTCGGCGCCATCAACATCATCGCCACCATCCTCAATCTGCGTGCCCCGGGCATGCGCCTGATGGACATGCCGCTGTTCGTCTGGACCTGGCTGATCACCGCCTTCCTGCTGATCGCGGTGATGCCAGTGCTGGCGGGCGCCATCACCATGATGCTGTTCGACATCAACTTCGGCACCAGCTACTTCAATGCCGCCGGTGGCGGCGACCCGGTGCTGTTCCAGCATCTGTTCTGGTTCTTCGGGCATCCCGAGGTCTACATCATGATCCTGCCGGCCTTCGGCATCGTGTCCGCCATCGTGCCGACCTTCTCGCGAAAGCGACTGTTCGGTTACGCCTCGATGGTCTATGCCACCGGCTCCATCGCGATCATGTCCTTCCTGGTCTGGGCGCATCACATGTTCGCCGTCGGCCTGCCACTGGTGGCGGAACTGTTCTTCATGTACACGACGATGCTGATCGCGGTGCCGACCGGCGTGAAGGTCTTCAACTGGATCGCCACCATGTTCCGCGGCTCCATCAGCTTCGAGCCCCCGATGCTGTTTGCGATCGCCTTCATCGTCCAGTTCACCATCGGCGGCTTCTCGGGCCTGATGCTGGCCATCGCCCCGGCGGATTTCCAGTACCACGACACCTACTTCGTGGTGGCGCATTTCCACTATGTGCTGGTGCCCGGCGCGCTGTTCGCGATTCTCGCCGGAGCCTATTACTGGTTGCCCAAGTGGACCGGCTTCTATCCCCACGAGGGGCTCTCCAAGTGGCATTTCTGGCTGTCGGTCATCGGCGTCAACCTGACCTTCTTCCCGATGCACTTCTCGGGGCTGGCCGGCATGCCGCGCCGCATCCCGGATTACGCGCTGCAATTCGCCGACTTCAACATGCTGTCCAGCATCGGCGCCTTCCTGTTCGGTATCTCGCAGCTGCTGTTCCTGGTCGTGATCGTCAAGTGCGCGCGCGGCGGTGTCAGGGCGCCGGCGTGTGCCTGGGAGGGCGCGGTGGACCTGGAGTGGAGCGTGCCGAGCCCGGCGCCGCTGCATACCTTCGAGATTCCTCCGCAGACCCGCGATGGCCAGATCATCCGCTGAGCGATGGACAGCGGCCAGGAGAGTGACATGCCCTCACGCGATCACGCAGCACAGCAACAGGCAGTGGCACGCACCGTGCGGCGCACGCTGCTTGCGCTGGTCGCGATGCTGGGCTTCGCCTTCGCGCTGGTGCCGCTCTATGACGTCTTCTGCAATCTCACCGGCCTGAATGGCAAGGCCGCCAGTCAGGCCAGGGCCGCGGTGGCGATGGAGATCGACGAGAGCCGCTGGGTCTCGGTGCGCTTCATCACCCAGCAGGGGCAGGGCCTGCCGTGGACACTCGAGGCGCTGGATGAGCAGTTCCGCATCCATCCCGGTGGCCAGTACAGCGCGCGCTTCGTGTTCACCAATCACGCCGATTACCCGGTGCGTGGCCGCGCGGTCCCCAGTGTCAGTCCTGCCGAGGGCTCACTGCATCTGCGCAAGATCATGTGCTTTTGCTTCCAGGAGCAGACGCTGGCAGCAGGCGAGCGGCGCGAGCTGCCGCTGGTCTTTCAGGTCGACCCTGACCTTCCGGAGGGCATTCGTGATCTGACCCTGGCGTACACGCTCTATCCGGTCACGACGCCGTCATCCGCGGGGGACGATGGTGCAGAGCATTCTGCAGGAGGTGAAACATGAGCAGTGGCAGCTATTACGTCCCGGTCCACAGTGCCTGGCCCATCTTCGGCGTGCTGGCGGTGGGCGGCATGATGATCGGCACCGGAATCTGGATGGTGCACGGCAGCGCCGCCTGGTTGTCAGGCATCGGCCTGCTGGCCGTGGTGCTGGTGATGGCGGGCTGGTTTCGGGATGTGGTGCGCGAGTCGATGGGCGGCCTCTACGATGACCAGATGGACCGCTCGTTCCGCTGGGGCATGGCCTGGTTCATCTTCTCGGAATTGATGTTCTTCGCGGCCTTCTTCGGGGCGCTGTTCTATCTGCGAACCTTCGCGCTGCCCTGGCTCGATGGCGAGGGCGCCAAGGGAGTGACGGCGCTGCTGTGGCCTGACTTCACCGCCAGCTGGCCCCTGATGACGCCGCCGGATGCCAGCATCGCCGGACCCAGAGAGCTGCTGTCGCCCTGGCAGCTGCCGCTGGCCAACACGCTGTTGCTGGTCAGTTCCAGCGTCACCCTCACGGTGGCGCATGAAGCACTGAAGATGGAGTTTCGGCGCACGGCGCGCAACTGGCTGGCGGGCACCGTGGTGCTGGGGCTGTGCTTTCTGTCCCTGCAGGGCATCGAATACTACGAGGCCTGGCACCACCTGGGACTGACGCTGCAGGCGGGAGTCTATGGCGGCACCTTCTTCCTGCTGACCGGTTTTCATGGTCTGCACGTCACCATCGGCACCCTGATTCTGATCGTGATGCTGGTGCGCGTGATACGCGGCCACTTCTCGAGTGAACGTCACTTCGCCTTCGAAGCGGCTGCCTGGTACTGGCACTTCGTCGATGCGGTGTGGATCGGTCTGTTCCTGTTCGTCTATGTGTTCTGACAGCACGCGGCGCGATGTCAGTCCAGCATTCCGGTGGAGAAGCCAATGACCAGCAGAATCACCAGACACACTGCCAGGCCAACCCGCCATTTGAGAGAGGTCAGCAGGCGTCGACTGCGGCTGCCATCGCGCAGCAGAAAACCGGCACCGGCGACCAGGCTTGCCAGCATGCCGATAAAGACCAGTGCGATCAGCGATTTGAGCAGCATGTCACCTCCCGGGGCGCAGACAGTGGCGGGTGAGCACAGCGCGGCACTCGCTTGTGACAGTCGAGCTCATCCGGCAGACAAGCGCAAGTCAGTGCCAGCGGCGCAGGCGTCTTCAATGGGGCAGGAGTCTTCAACGGCGGCGACGCAGGAGCGCCAGGTCGGACGCGGCTGGTGGCTGTTCTGGGGATGCCTGATCGTGCTCGGCCTGTGTCTGTGCAGCTGGCAGGTGATGCGTGGCCAGGCGCGTGCCCAGCATCTGGAGGATACCGCCAGCGCGCCGGAGCTGGTGATGCCGACGGCACCGCCCGCCAGTGCCAGCCTGATCGAGCTGCGCGGCGAGTGGCTCGCGGAACACAGCCTGCTGCTGGACAACCGCACGCTGGACAAGCGCCATGGCGTGGCGGTGCTCACGCCCTTTCGAACGCTGGATGGCCGCTGGTGGCTGGTGGAGCGTGGCTTCGTGGCATCGCCGGCCCCGCGCAGCGACCCGGACTTCACGACCCCGACAGGCTCCGGGGTGATCAGTGGTCGCTGGCAGTGGTTGAACGGTCAGGGCAACAGCGGTGGTCCACTGTTCGGCCCCAACCGTGAGGGGCAGCGTCTGCAGCAGGTCGATCTGAGCGCCTGGCAGGCGCTGGGCACACCGGCCTTTGCGGGTGTCCTGCACCAGACGAGCGGGGAGGGGCGATTCCTGCCCTGGTGGCAGCCGAGCAACATGACGCCGGAGCGTCATTACGCTTATGCGTTGCAGTGGCTGGGACTCAGCCTGGGGGCGGCGGTGGTCATGGTTCTGGGCGCGCGCCGTCAACGCCAGTCCGCGCTACGTCAGCGCCAGGCCTAGCGTCTGGTGCTTGTGTCTTGAGTCTGTTGTCCGCACACCCGGGCAAGCAGGGAAGCCGTCGTCAGGAGGAGAGCGATGACACACGTGATGCGACAGCGTCTGAAACTCGTGGCCTTGCTGGGGCTGTTGTCCGCCCCGCTGCCCTTGGCGTGGGCCATGCTGAGCGCACAGGTCGGGATTCCCGAAGGACGGGTGGCAAACGGTGCCCTGTTGCCAAAGGTCAAGCCGCTCACGGACTGGTCGCTCGACTACCTCGTGACAGAGAACGCCACTGACAACGTCACCGAAAACGCCACAGGAAACGCGACTGACGGCGCTGTTAGCGCGAAGGAGGCCCCCGGCATGCCGCCGCTGGCCGCCCGAGGCGCGGATGAACAGCGTTTCTGGCTCAGCTGGCCGGAGCCGAACCAGCCGCAGCTGGCCGCGGCGCAGGCCGAGCGCTGGTGGCGCCTGCATCGCGCGCTTGGCAAGGAGGCGCCACGCCTGGGCCGCCTGGTGGTGGCTGAAAAGGCCTTTGTGCATCCCCAGGTGCCGGGTGAGCAACGGGCGCTCGGGCGCTGGCCGGCGCCGAACGACACCGCTTCCGCGCCGCACCAGTTGCGCCTGATCGACCCTCATGGGCAGGTCGTGGTCGCCTACGGGCCCGAGATCACGCCGCAGGCCGTGATGAAGGATGTGCGCCGGCTGCTCAAGCGTAATCCGGTTGCGCCTCGATAGGTCGCGCCTCGCCAGGTCG
>NZ_CFDJES010000025.1:16362-19037 GCF_983723665.1 Cobetia sp.
GCGCAGGCCTTCTCGATGGCGACGCCTGAGCTGACGTCTGATCTGGTGCATGGCCCTGCCGCCCGGCAGGCGACGAGCCGACGGGTGACGACACGCCTGTGGCGCAGCAGTCAGCGACTGGTCGCCAGCATGCTGGGACTGGTCATCTTGGTGATCGGGCTGGGAGCCTGGACGCGGCTGGTGGACGCCGGTCTGGGGTGCCCCGACTGGCCGGGCTGTTATGGCGCTCTGGTCGTGCCGGACGCCCAGACCGCGAGCCTGCATAGCCCGCATCATCCGCTTGAAGGCTACAAGGCGTGGGCGGAGATGATCCATCGCTATGCGGCGAGTCTGCTCGGGCTTGCGGCCATCGCTTTGCTCGCACTGGGCTGGCGGATTCGCCGTCGGGAGGCTCATCAATCGCAGACCTTCGAGGGTGGCAGTGGCGAGGCAAAGGTGACTGATCACTGGGGCGAGGAGGCGCGCACGCGTTTTCCCCTGGCCGGCTGCTGGCTGTTGTTGGGCATGCTGTTGGTCCAGGGCGCGTTCGGGGCCTTTACCGTGACGCTGAAGCTGTGGCCGCAGGTGGTGACGCTGCATCTGCTGGGCGGCCTGAGCGTATTGAGCCTGCTGCTGTTGCTGTGGCTATCACTCAGACGGCGGGCGGCGCACCTCAAGGTGACGGCTGAGCAACACACGGCGGGCGCTGATGCAGCGCACATCCGGCGTCAGCCCTGGCTGGCCACTCTGGCCGCGGCTCTGCTGCTGGGGCAGCTGGCCCTGGGGGGCTGGACCTCGAGCAATTATGCCGGGCTTGCCTGTGAAGGTTTCCCGGCCTGCAATGGTGCCGCATGGCCGGCGATGGACTGGGGAGAGGGCTTCCACCTGACCCAGGATGTCGGCCCCAGTTATCTGCACGGGCAGCTGCATGGTGAGGCGCGCACGGCCATCCACATGGCGCACCGTGGCGGGGCCGTGCTGCTGGGGGCGGTGCTGTTGGCGCTGTATTGGCGCCAGCGCCGCTACTTGCCGGCGCGGACGCCATCGCCTGACAACCCCTGGCGCTGGGCGCTGGGGTGTTGGCTGGTGCAGGCAGGCTTGGGAATCGCCAATGTGCTGTGGTGGTTGCCGCTGGATCTGGCGCTGGCGCATACCCTGGGGGCCGTCGCGCTGACGCTGGCGATGGTGTGGGCGATGGATCGGATGCGCCAGGCGGCTCGCCGCAAGCGGGCATCCGTCTCGCAGGCGCTGGCCTGATGAGAGGCAGAAGCTGGGCAAGACGGTGAGCAGAAGAGAGACACCCAAATGCGCGTGCTCGCGCTCACCAGACCGCAAGAGGCCGCTCTCATGAGCGGCCTCTTGCGGTCTGCGTCGTATCAGCCGGTATCCTGTCAGGCGGCGCTGCCGAAGCGCTCCTGCAGGTAGGCATTGATGGTGTCGGATTCGTACATCCACTCTTCGCGCCCATCGTCATGGGTGATCAGCAGGCACGGCACCTTGACGCGACCGCCACCCTGTTCGAGGGCCTGGCGGTGAGTGGCGTTGTGCTGGGTGTCTCGTTGCTCGACGTTCAGGTTCAGCTGATGCATGCGCTTGCGCACCTTGATGCAGAACGGGCAGGTCGAGAACTGATACAGCGCCAGCTTGGCCGTCTCGGCGTCCACCTCGGCCTGCTGGGCGGGGCTGCGCTCGAGCGCGCTGCCGCGGGTCAGCTTCTCGCTGAGCAGCATGAAGGGAGCCAGCACCAGACGCAGGGTGCGGAAGAACAGGCGGATGATGGAGCGCATGGCAGAACCTCATGGGACGTGCGGGTATCGGCGCCAGTGCCGCAGGGCGGGTGGCGAATTCAGAATGGGGCCATTCTAGAGCTCAGCGGCCTCGGCGTCTTCCCCATGCGCGTTGCGGATATGCGTCAGCAGGGACTGTCGCAACCAGCGGTGCCCGGGGTCCTGCTCGTGGCTGGCATGCCAGATCAAGCGGTAGCTGAGCGCGGGCAGGCGCATCGGTAGCTCAAGAATCGCCAGCCCGTGCAGCTCGCTGCTGGCCTGGGCAAAGCTTCTGGGCGCGCAGAACACCAGCTCGCTGTGCGCGACGATGCTCAGGGCGTCGCGGAAATCCGGCACCAGCACGCTGATGCGGCGTGGTGCGCCGTGCTGCTCCAACCGCTCATCCAGCGACCAGCGTGAGCGCCCCTCGCAGGTGGCCTGGACATGACTCAAGGCCGCGAATTCGCTCAGCGTCATCGGTGTCTGGCGCCGTGTGAGCGGATGATCACGCCGCACCAGAATCACATGGTCGTCGCGCCACAGCAGGCGCGACTGGAAGCCAGCGGGGAGGGCAGGCGGCTCGCCCGGGGTCTCGGCGCTGTGATCGTGTCCGGCAAGTCCGATATCCAGCTGGCCCTTTTCCATCAGGCTCAGGCAATCGGCCTGCCAGCGACTGATCTCGAGGCTGCCATGCGGCAGCGCATCGGTCAGTGTGCGCGTGCAGGACGGCATCAGGGTCGCCCAGGCGCTTTCCAGCACTGCCAGTTGAAAGCGCCGCTGGCTGGTGGCGGGGGTGAAGGTGGCAGGGGCGCTCAGGTTCTCGAGACGCGAGAGCAGCTCGGCCAGCTCGCCACGCAATGACAGGGCCCGCGCCGTGGGGCGCAGACCATGGCGTTCGCGAATGAAAAGGGCGTCATCAAACATCACGCG
>NZ_CFDJES010000025.1:19137-20268 GCF_983723665.1 Cobetia sp.
GTCGCGCTCATGAGTTTCTCCAGTGGAATATCAGGCCTGAAATAATATCATTTTGCTTCATAAGTCGCAGGCGCTAGGCTCTGCGGATTCTTGATGGCCCCTCTGTCGGGCCGCCCTTGGCTTCTGACTCTCGAGATTATCCATGTCCGTGTCTTCCTCTGCTGCCGCAAGGCCCATGCCCAACGCACGACTATTGCTGTTGCTGCTGGTCGGCTGCGTGATGTTCTCGCCGCTGGCGATCGATATCTATCTGCCCTCACTGCCGGCGATGGCGCGCGAATTCGCCCAGCCCACCGATGTGATGCAGATGACGGTGACGCTGTTTCTGGGCGCTGTGGGTGTCGGGCAGATTCTGGTCGGCCCGTTGACGGACCTCTACGGACGGCGTCCGGCGCTGTTGGGTGGCGCGACGGTCTATCTCGTCGGCGCGATGGTCGCCGTGCTGGCACAGGACATCAGCATGCTGTATCTCGGGCGTATCCTGCAGGGGCTGGGAGCGTGCGCCACGGTGACGGTGGCCTTCGCGGCCGTGCGTGACTGCTACACGCCGGAGCAGGGCGCCAGGATGTACAGCTATCTGAATGGTGCGCTGTGCATCATTCCGGCGCTGGCGCCGGTGCTGGGCGGCCTGCTGGCGGTGCAGTTCGGCTGGCGCTCCAACTTCCTGTTCATGGCCGCCTTCGCGCTGTGCGTCGGCCTGATGGCGTGGAAGAGCTTTGGCGAGACGCGTCCTGCCACGACGGTCGTGGAGCGTCCGCTGTACAACTGGGCGCGCTACCGCCCCGTGTTGACCAGCTGGCGCTTCCTGTATCAGGCGCTGGTCGCGATGGCCGCGATGAGCGCCATCCTGCTGTATGTCTCGTCGTCCTCCGAGCTGCTGGTCGAGCGCCTCGGTCACTCCGAGCTGGTCTTCAGTGCCCTGTTCGGCGGCAATGCCGTGATCAATATCATCACCTTCTTCTTCGCACCGCGCGTGATCACGCGCCTCGGCCGTCAGCCCACCGTGCGCCTGGGGCTGGCGATCATCCTGCTCTCCGGCCTGATGCAGGGCGCGGCCTTCGCCTGGCTGCCACTGTCGGCCGCTGCCTTCATGGTGCCGGTGGCAGTGCTGTCGGTCGGCTTCTCGCTGGC
>NZ_CFDJES010000025.1:20368-27658 GCF_983723665.1 Cobetia sp.
GGGCAGAGATGGTTCATTGAAGGCCCCCGACCAGAGTATGCTTGTCGCTCGATCCGCATGTCGCCAAGGAGGCACCATGGAATCAGCGGCGCGTGTGCGCGTGATACTCAACGGGGACAAGGCTCAGCAGCCGGAGCTGCGTGAGGCCATCTTCGCTCAGCGTGAGCGTATGGCAGGGCTTGAAGTGCGGTTGACCTTCGAGGGAGATGATGTCGCGAGGCTGGTGCGCGAGGCGGTCGATGAAGGCGTCACGCGGCTGGTCGTTGGCGGCGGTGACGGCACCCTCAATCTGATCGCCAATGCATTGATGCAGCATCCACTCGCGAAGCGTCCGGAAGTCGCGATCCTGCCGTTGGGCACCGCCAATGACCTGGCGACCTCGCTCGGCATCCCCGAGCCGGTGACGGAGTCGCTGGCGCTGGCCTGTGAAGGGGCGGCGCGGGCCGTCGATGTGGTGCAGCTGGATGATGCCTACTTCCTCAACATGGCCTCGGCGGGCTTCGGTGCCGAGGTGACGCGCTCGACGCCCGGTGGCCTCAAGAAGCTGTTCGGTGGCGGGGCCTATTCGTTGATGGGGGTGCTCAAGGCGTGGGACTTCCGCCCTTATCGTGGCAGCGTGACCCTCAACGGGGTGGAGGAGGAGCTGGCGTTGTTCGTACTGGCGATCGGCAATGGTCGTCAGGCGGGCGGCGGTCAGGAGCTGGCACCTCGGGCGCTGCTCGATGATGGCTGCTTCGATGTGCTGGTGATCCGCGACTTCCCCATCGCGCGGGTGGGTGAGGTGATCGAGGAGCTGGAGTCGCTCCCCGACAACGGCCATTTCGTGCGTTATGTGCGCACTGACTCGCTGCACTATCGTGGTGAGTCGCTGCCGGTGAATCTCGATGGCGAGAGCTATCTGATCGAGAACAGCGAATTCCAGCTGATTCCCGGCGCTCTGCGTCTGGTCGCCCCGCAGGGCGCCGCCCTGCTGACACACTCATGAGCCCGCAGCTGGGCCATTGAGCGCCGGCTGAGCCATGAGAGCTGGCTGGTACACGAGCGCAGTCTGAGGTTTACTCAGGCTGCGCTCGTTGCGTTGGTGGCAGCGTATTCTTCCAATCTCTCGGCCGCGCAGGGCGGGAGTCAGGGCTTCAGGGAGTGATTGCATGGTCGGTTTGGCGGCGTGGCATATCTGGGTCATCCTCGCGTTGATTCTGGCGGGGCTTGAGTTGCTGGGCGCGCAGTTCGTGCTGCTGGCACTGGGTGTCAGTGCCCTCGGGGGTGCTCTGGCGGCGGGGCTGGGGGCGGGGCTAAACATCCAGTTGATCAGCGTCGCGATCACGGCCCTGGTGCTGGTGCCGCTGTTCGTGCGCAAGATCCATCCCTATCTGTTGCCCAAGACGCCCTACGGCACCTTGGGCAGCGGCGCGGAGACCGGGCAGCTGGCCAAGGTGATCATCGGCAACGGCGGCAAACCTGCCGTGCGCGTGTCAGGCAATGAGTATCCGCTACGCTGGGAGGGGGAGACGCCGCCGGCAGCGGGGGACACGGTCAGGATCGTCAGCGTCGAAGGCATCACCGTCTGTGTCGAGCCTGTCTCGAAGGAATCGGTCTTGAAGTAGTCTGTCTCGAAGGAAACTGCACAAAGACGCCATGAGATCGCGGCTCGATGGCGCGGTCGTGGTGGCAGCGGGTCAAGCGTGATCGGATATCTCACAAGGGCTTGCGGATACGGCCCAGTTCAAGGGAGTTGAGCAATATGATTATCAGTCCGGGACTCATCATCATTCTTTTCATACTGGCGCTGGTGGTAATCCTGCTGGCCAAGGGATTGATGATCGTCCAGCAGTCAGAAGCCGTCGTCATCGAACGCCTCGGCAGCTACAGCCGCACACTGGAATCCGGCGTGAATCTGGTGATTCCGTTCATCGACAAGCCGCGCTCGATCACCATTCGTCGCTATCGTGAGGTCAAGGGTGACAACCTGCCCTTGGTGGTGGAGGAGACGCGCATCGATCGCCGCGAGACGGTGATGGACTTCCCCGGCCAGAGCGTGGTGACGACGGATAACGTCACCGTGACCGTCAATGGCGCGCTCTATTTCCAGATCGTCGATCCCAAGCGCGCCGTCTATGAAGTCGAGAACTTCACCCAGGCCGTCGAGGTCCTGGCCAAGACCAGCCTGCGCTCCGAGATCGGTCGCATGGAGCTCGACAAGCTCTTCGAGAGCCGCAAGGAGGTCAACGACGCCTTGCAGATCACCATGGATGAGGTCGGTGACAAGTGGGGCGTCAAGGTAACGCGTGTCGAGATCCAGGACATCAGCATGCCCGAGGAAGTCGAGGACGCCATGCGGCTGCAGATGGCGGCCGAGCGCAAGCGTCGCGCTACGGTGACCGAGGCCAATGGCCAGCGCGAAGCTGCCATCGCGACCGCCGAGGGCGAGAAGCAGTCTTCGGTACTGCGCGCCGAGGGTGACAAGCAGGCCGCGATTCTGCGCGCCGAAGGTGAGCGTCAGGCCATCTATCAGCTGCGCGATGCCATCGGTGCGGAAGACCCGCAGCTGGTGGTCGGCTACATGTTGGGCCAGAAATATCTACAGGTGCTGCCGGACATGGCGCGCGAAGGTGATCGCGTCTTCATTCCCTACGAGGCCTCTGCCTTGCTGGGTGCCATGGGCAGTTTCCGCGAGCTTGCCACTGAAGTCGGCGAGCCCACCAATGCCAGCAATGAAGGGCTGAGACGCGCCCGTCAGATGATGACTGGCGAAGCGGGCCTGGGCTGAGTGTATTGTGCCGAGCAGTGAGTGGCAGTAGGCTGCCGCTCCACTGAATATTCACCGCATCTGGAGCAAGACGATGACAGCAATGACTACCGATCATGAGCGCTTCCTGCAGGCCGCCATTGAAGAGGCGGAAAAGGGCTATGCGGCCGGCGGCGTGCCGATCGGCTCGGTACTCGTCCATGATGGCAAGATCATCGGTCGTGGCCACAATCAGCGCCAGCAGAAGGGCAGCACGGTGTTGCATGGTGAAATGGATGCACTGGAAAACGCCGGTCGCCTGCCGGCCAGCGTCTATCGTGAATCCGTGCTCTACACCACGCTGTCACCGTGCCCGATGTGCAGTGGTGCCATCCAGCTCTACGGTATCCCGCATGTCGTGGTCGGTGAGAACCACACCTTCATGGGCGCGGAAGACCACCTGCGTGGCCTGGGCGTCAAGGTCGATGTGGTCGACAACGCGCGTTGCCGCGAGCTGATGGCGACCTTCATTCGCGAGCAGCCGGACGTCTGGAACGAAGATATCGGTGAGTGATCGCGGCGCGGTTGTTGGTGGTAGCTGATGGAAAATGGTGTTCGTTAACACTATTCTGCTGTGAAAAGGGCGGAATGCTTGAAAAGCTGTCGGTCTGGCACCATGTCTTGGGTATCAGGCGCCAAGCCACGCTTTCGCTTGCATGACTACACGACCTTTGTTGCAATGCCACTTGCAGGAAACAGGGGCTGGCAACTCCCCACCTATCATGGAGAAGACGATGAAACTCAAGCAATGGATGATTCCCGCACTGGCCGCTGGCCTGTCTCTGGCCATCGCTGGTTGCGATAACGGCGATACTGACAAAGCTGCCCAGAACGCCGAGACCTCTGCCGAGCAGAGCGCCGAGCAGGCTGAACAGAGCGCCGATCAAGCGACTGACGCCGCTGCCGAGAAGATGGATCAGGCAGCTGACGAAGCGGCCGCAGAGATGGATGACGCTGCTGACAAGGCCGAGAACATGGCTGACGACGCTGCCGAATCTGCCGATGCCATGGGCGATGAAGCTGCTGCCGAGAGCGAAAGCGCCCTCGACGCGACCAAGAACGCTGCTTCCGAGACCTATGAGTCCGCCAAGGAAGGTGTCAACGACGCTGCTGACGCCACTGCCGATGCTGCCAAGAACGCCTATGACTCCACCAAGGAGCAGGCTGCCGAGCTGACCGACTCCGCTGAGCAGTCTGGCGACAACGCTGCTGCCGAAGCGAACGAGAAGATCAACGCTGCGCAGCAGGATGCCAACGAGTCCATCGACGAAGCGCAGCAGTAATCACTGGCCAGCGAATGCTGGCGTGATGCCTGTCGCAAGCCGTGTCACTGGCTGAGTGCGAGTAATACGGCCGCCGATACAAGAACGCCGCGACCCTTTGGGTCGCGGCGTTCTTGTTGATGGCGACTCTTCGTGAAGCGTGAGTCAGGCCAAGGCCTGGCCACAAAAAAGCCCGCCGGAAGGCGGGCTTTTCCATGACTGTCTTGCTGCCATCATCAGAGCGCCGGTGAGGGCGGCCTGACCAGGCTGATCGAGAAGATCAGACCGGCTTGATGTTTGCGGCCTGAAGGCCTTTCTTGCCCTGGGTGACGTCGAAGGAAACCTTCTGACCGTCTTGCAGGGACTTGAAGCCTTCTGCCTGAATTTCAGAGAAGTGCGCGAACAGGTCGTCGCCGCCGTCGTCCGGAGAAATGAAGCCGAAACCTTTGGTGTCGTTAAACCACTTGACTGTGCCAGTTGCCATGATTCTTTCCTTGCTTACGAGATGATGTTGGTGGTCTGCCCATCAGACCAGAGTGCGTTGGTGCGGCTAGGGGGAATTCCACCAGAGAGACGCGTTGCGTCCAGCGACGACATCCTTTCCTGCTTGACCTACGCATGCAGCCTGGGCTGCACGTGCTCGCTTCCATTCGAACAGAAAGTTGTCGTATTGGCGACTCCTTCCAGCTCAAGTAGGATGCTCACACAGAGCCAACATAGATGGAAATGCCATGAAGGTCCAGAACGTAGATTACCGCTCGGCCGATGCAGCCGAAAAATTTGTCGAATCCCTGCGCACGACGGGCTTCGGTGTCATCCGCAATCACCCGATCTCTCATGAATTGGTCGAGAAGATCTACGCCGAATGGGCCGAATTCTTCTCCAGTGCCAACAAGCTTGACTGGCGCTTCGATCCCAAGACCCAGGATGGACTGTTCCCGGCAGATGTCTCCGAGACCGCCAAGGGCCATACGGCGCGTGATCTCAAGGAGTATTACCACATCTACCCGTGGGGCAAGATTCCGGACAGCCTGCGCGAGAATGCCATGGAGTATTACCGCCAGGCCGAAGCCTTCGCGGCAGAGCTTCTGAGCTGGGTCGAGGCCCATTCACCTGCCGAAGTGGCCGAGCTCTACCGTGAACCGCTCTCCAACATGATCAAGGACAGCGGTCAGACGCTGCTGCGCGTGCTTCACTACCCGCCGATGACCGGCAGTGAAGAGCCGGGCGCCGTCCGTGCCGCGGCGCATGAAGACATCAATCTGCTGACCGTGCTGCCGGCAGCCAACGAGCCGGGCCTGCAGGTGATGGACGTCAATGGCGAATGGATGGACGTGCCCTGTGATCCGGGTCAGCTGGTCATCAATGTCGGCGACATGCTCCAGGAGACCAGTGGTGGCTACTTCCCGTCGACCACGCACCGCGTGATCAACCCGACCGGCGAGGGCTCCAGCCAGTCACGCCTGTCGCTGCCGCTGTTCCTGCATCCGCGTCCCGAAGTGGTACTGTCTGACAAGCACACGGCGGACTCCTACCTCAAGGAACGTCTGCGCGAGCTGGGCGTCATCTAGCGCCGGCTGCGGCCTGGCTTTCGTTCCCGGCCTGGCTTTCGCTCCCGGGACCGATGAAGAGACACCTGCTGATCCGACGCCATCCGCGCCAGTGCGCGGGTGGCGTCGTCGTTTCCGGGCGTGGCCTCTGGCGGTAGAAGGCTTGATTCATCGGCGCCAAGACCGCATTGACAGTATTCGCAATCATGATCTGCCGCATCGCGGCTAAGGCTTCACTGATGACCACATCGCCTGTTGTACAGGACACGCATTCCAAGACCATGGGCTATCTGCTGTGGATCTTCGGTTTCCTCGGCGCGCACCGTTTCTACTATGGCAAGCCGGTCACCGGCACCATCTGGCTGTTCACCTTCGGGTTGCTGGGCATCGGCTGGTTGATCGACCTGTTCCTGATTCCGGCGATGGACCGCGAGGCGGACTTCCGTTTTCGCGAAGGCCCGATCAATTACTCGCTGAGCTGGATTCTGCTCACCTTCCTGGGCGTGTTCGGCATCCACCGCATGTACATGGGCAAGTGGCTGACCGGCTTGCTCTACCTGTGCACCGGTGGGCTGTTCTTCATCGGCGTGCTGTATGACTTCTGGACACTCAATGACCAGATATCGCTGCGCCATGCCGAGCAGGCGCCGGCCACCCAGCGCTAGAGAGCACGCCTGCGCTGCATCCAGCGGGACGGAAGTGACGTAGCAGGAAAGGCAGTGTCGAGCTTTCGCACGTTCTAATGTGCTGGGGCTCGGATGTTTTCATCAACATGACGACAAGGAAGTGAACATGATCTGGTTGAAAGCCTTCATCGCCGCCTTTCTGGCGACTCTGATCTTCCATCAGGGCCTCTTCGGGCTCTTCTATCTGGTCGATATCCTGCCCAAGGCGCCCTACAACATGACGCCTACCGGGCCGCTGGGCGTCCCGTCAGTGCTCTCGCTGGCCTTCTGGGGCGGGCTCTGGGGGCTGCCGCTGTGGGCATTGGTGCGTCGCAGGACGGGCGTCAGCCATTGGCTGATCAGCCTCGTCTTCGGTGCAGTCGGCCCGACGGCCGTGGCCATGCTGGTCGTCTTCCCGCTCAAGGGAATCGAGGTTGCGCCACTGATGGTGGTCGGTGGCCTGATCCTGAATGGCGCCTGGGGCGTCGGTACCAGTCTGTTGATGCGTGTGCTGGGTGCGCGACCGAGTCCTGCAGCCCCGACGACAGCATGATGGCATCGATTCCGTGGACCATGGTGGCGCTCGCCTGGGCTGCCGGGTTGTGCATGCCGCTGGGTGGCGTGATCGCCCAGCTGGAGCGCAGTCACGAGAGTCACGTCAAGCGCAGCTGGCTGGCGGGGATCACCGCGCTCGGCGGCGGCATTCTGTTGGCCGCCGTCTCACTGGTGCTGGTACCGCATGCCATGCAGGCGCTGTCCATCGCGACGCTGTTGGGGCTGTTCCTGCTGGGCGCGCTGATCTTCATGCAACTGGACCGCTGGCTGGCGCGCGGTGGCGGCGCCAAGGGCCAGTTGCTGGCGATGCTGATGGACTTCATCCCCGAGGCGATCGCGCTGGGTGCACTGGCCTCTGCCTCTCCGGCCGCGGCGATGCTGCTGGCACTGTTCATCGCGGTGCAGAACCTGCCGGAAGGCTTCAATGCCTATCGTGAGCTGGAAGGGGCCGGGCTGACGGCGCGTCAGGGGCT
>NZ_CFDJES010000026.1:0-2701 GCF_983723665.1 Cobetia sp.
GAGAAGCGCAAGGCATGCGGCTTGTCGATCTCGACCTGCGCCGTCAGCACCTGTTCGTGCGCCATCACGATATCCAGCACCTCACGGGTCATGCGTTCGAGCAGCGCGAAGCGCCCTTCCTCGACATGACGGATCAACTGCTTGGTGATGGTGCGGTAATTGAGCGCTTCACTGATGTGATTGAACTGCACGGCGCGTGCCGCGCGATAGCGGATCACCACGTTGATCACGACATCCTGGCGGTTCTGGATCTCGTCTTCATTGATCCCGATATAGGTTCTCAGGCGCAGATTCTTGATGCGAATGGTGGCGAGATCGTGATCGAGATGTTCATCGTGCAAGGCATGCATCGGCATCGGCAGGGACTCCTGATCAAGGGAAACGCGCGAGATGACTCCCAGACAAGAACGCCGCCTCGAAAGGCGGCGTCTTCACTCTGCTGTCAGCTGATCAACGTCAGGAATTCCTGACGGGTCGGCTGATTGTCGCGGAAGGCGCCCAGCATCACGGACGTCTTCATGCTGGAATTCTGCTTTTCCACCCCACGCATCATCATGCACATGTGACGCGCTTCGACCACGACGGCCACACCACGTGCACCGGTGACCTGCTGAACGGCCTCGGCGATCTGCTTGGTGAGGTTTTCCTGAATCTGCATGCGACGCGAATACATGTCGACGATACGCGCGAACTTGGACAGACCGAGCACCTTGCCAGACGGCAGATAGGCGATGTGGCACTTGCCGATGAACGGCAGCAGGTGATGCTCGCACATCGAGTAAAGCTCGATGTCCTTGACCAGTACCATCTCGTCCGTATCGGAGGTGAAGACAGCGCCGTTGACGATCTCCTCCAACGACTGTTGATAGCCATGAGTCAGGTACTGCATGGCCTTGGCCGCGCGCTTGGGCGTATCCAGCAGGCCCTCACGCTCTGGATCCTCACCCAACGCGGTGATGATCTGGCGGTAGTGGTTGGCAATCTCTTCGGTCATCCGTCTGCCTATGGTATCGGTCAGGGGCGCGCACTAGCGCACGCATAGCAGGGGTAAAGCACAAAAGTCATACACAAGCGATCAGATGGCAAGAAATCGTATAACTTCGTGTTCAATGTCAGGGCCAGATTCTACCTCAGGCATGCCGTCAACGCAGGTCTGTTCACGCGATTGTCGTATCCATGCAACACATGCGCCCCCATCGGTAACCGATGGGGGCGCATGAAGGGGCGATGTCACTCACTTCGCCAAAGGGGCCCAGGCCTCGCGACGGCCTTCAGGTCATGTCACGACTGCCAGGCCATTTCACGACTGCCAGGCCATGTCGCGACCGCTAGGCCAGCCAACGCGGCGCAGACAGCGCGACGCGTTGCTGTTCCAGGCTGCGAATGTGGTCGTCCCAGTAGCCCAGGCTCGCCACGTGCGAGAAGGCCTGCGGGAAGGCGGGGTCCGACCAGCGCCGCACCACCCAGGCGCTGTGACGCACCATGCGCAGTGTGCGCAGGGTCTCGATCCACTTGAGCTCGCTGCGATTGAACTCACAATGCTGCTCGTAGCCCTCCAGCACCTCGGACAGCTGCATGTGCAGCTCCGGGTCGCTCTGACCGGTCAACAGCATCCACAGGTCCTGCACCGCCGGGGCGCTCAGGCAGTCATCGAAGTCGACCAGCGCGAAGCTGTCATCGCGCCCCAGCATGTTGCCGATGTGGCAGTCGCCGTGGGTACGGATCAGGGCGCTTTCCGGCCAGCTCTGCTCCGCGACCAACGGGCGCAGCGCCTCGATGACACGCTGGTAGCTGTCACGCTGGCGCTCACTCAGCCAGTCGGAGGCCAGCACGCTGGCGCAGCTCTCTTCCAGAATCCGCAGCGGCGAGAGCGTCTCCCGCTCGCGAAACGCGCTCTTGCGCCCCACCGCGTGCACGCGACCGATCAGCTCACCCAGCTGATAGAGGTGCTCGGCAGATTCAAGCTCCGGCGCGCGCCCCACCACATGCGGGAAGAGAGCGAAGTCGAAGCCTTCGAATCGATGCAGCGTCTCGCCGGCCTCGTTCGCCCACGCGGGCGCCCCGGGGACACCGGCCTCATCCAGCTCGGCCAGGAAGGCGTGCTCCTCGAGAATCTGGGCACGGCTCCAGCGCTCGGGGCGATAGAACTTGGCCACCCAGCGGCGTCGGTCATCATCGGCGAGATGGTAGACACGATTCTCGTAACTGTTCAGCGCGAACGGCTCGCCGGGCAACCAGAAGCCCAGCGATTCGACAGCGGCCACGACACGGTCCGGCGCGAGAGCATCGAAGGGATGAAAACGCGTGTCTCCATGGCCCTCTGGCGCGGATGTCGTCGACCAGGTGTTGCCATTGGAGCGCGCATCCAACTCGCGCGAGGTGCCGGAAGATTGCGAGTCATCGGGGGAAACAGGATCAATAGGCATGGCAATTCCTCGGGCATGGACCAGCAAACGGCTGCCGGACCTTGCATGCTATGAGATTAGACCCTCTGCACGCCAGTCTTCTCCCTGATTGACCCCGCCTGCCCGCTGAGCTCAACGCCCGTTTCGAGGCTCAGCCCCGGCGGCATGTGTCGGGCAGCTCTACTTCGTGTCGCGTTTGCGGGTCACAGCGCCCCGCGCAAGGCCAGGGGAGTCCGCGCCAGCACGCAGGCATCGACCTCACGGGCACCGGCTCGCAGGCAGGCCTGAGCAAGACT
>NZ_CFDJES010000026.1:2801-5590 GCF_983723665.1 Cobetia sp.
CAGCCCGCGACACAGTTCCGCCAGCGCATCATGGCCGCGCTGGCGACGACGATAGGCATCTGCCGGTACCAGCAGCACTGCGCCGTGAGGATGCGCTTGGCGCCACTCGCGACAGAAGTGCGCAAGCTCCCGCTGCATGAGTTGGCGCAGCAGTCGCCCAGCGCGGCGCTGATGCTGGTCCTTGTAGCGCTGGAACAGCCCCGCCAGCAACCCTTCATACCGCAGCGGCGCAAAGCAGCGTGCAAAGGCAGGCGGTGACGACAGGCACCGCGCACAGGCCTGCTGACTCAATGCCAATGAGGCGACAGGCTCAGCACAGCGCGGACAGGCATGCTGATTGCGCGCGATTCTCGCCTCGCAGGCGTCGCACCACTCGCGGCGCGATGACAGCTCTCGCTCATGACGCGAGCGAGTCGCTAGAGAGGAAAATGAAGGGGGAGGTGAAACTGAAGCGCTCTGCCGTTCGGTCGCGCCGGGCATGGCTGTCGTCAGCTGACGCTGACAGAAGGCGCAGGGTCGCGACAGCTGCCAGTGGTCAACCAGCAGAGTTCTCATCGTTGACAGCGCCCGCGGAAACTCTATCATCTCAGTTAACCTGACCTTACTCGATGCGTTGACTGGCCACTTGCCAGCTCGGCTGCCGACTCCCGGACTCACCCACGGATGAACGGCTCAGCGCGCTCTCGCTCTGCCCGCCTGATGAAGGACCTCAAGCTCATGACCGTAGAAGCCTCCCGCGTGACCACACAAGCCACGAATATCCCTGCGCCTGCCGATGACAGCGTGGTACGCCATGACTGGAGCGTCGCGGAAATCGAGGCGCTGTTCGCCCTGCCCTTCAATGACCTGCTGTTCCGTGCCCAGCAGGTGCACCGCCAGCACTTCGACCCGAATGCGGTACAGGTCTCCACCCTGCTGTCGATCAAGACCGGCGCCTGCCCGGAAGACTGCAAGTACTGCCCGCAGTCCGGCCACTACAACACCGGCCTTGGCAAGGAAAAGCTGATGGAGATCGAGAAGGTGGTCGAGCAGGCGCGTGCCGCCAAGGACGCCGGCGCCAGCCGCTTCTGCATGGGCGCGGCCTGGAAGAGCCCGCGTGAGCGCGACCTCGAAGTGGTCACCGAGATGGTGCGTCAGGTGAAGTCGCTGGGACTCGAGACCTGCATGACGCTGGGCATGGTCGATACCGATCAGGCCAGAAAGCTCGCGGATGCCGGCCTCGACTACTACAACCACAATCTGGACACCTCACCGGAGTACTACGGCGAGATCATCACCACGCGCAGCTACAGCGAGCGCCTGGACACCCTGGCCAGCGTGCGCGAAGCCGGCATGAAGGTGTGCTCCGGCGGCATCCTCGGCATGGGCGAGACCACCACCGACCGCGCCGGCCTGCTGCGTCAGCTGGCCAATCTGGAGCCGCAGCCGGAATCGGTGCCGATCAACATGCTGGTCAAGGTGGCGGGCACGCCGCTGGAGAATGTCGATGACCTCGATCCCATCGAGTTCATCCGCGCCATCGCCGTGGCGCGCATCATGATGCCGAAGAGTCACGTGCGCCTGTCCGCCGGCCGCGAGCAGATGGACGATTCCACCCAGGCACTGGCCTTCCTCGCCGGCGCCAACTCCATCTTCTATGGCGAGCGTCTGCTGACCACCGGCAACCCGCAGGCCAACCGTGACCGCGAGCTGTTCGAGCGCCTCGGCCTGCACCCGGAGACCCGCCAGGAAGTCGCCAGCGACGAAGTGCGCGAAGCCGCCCTGAAGGCCGCCATGGAAGAACAGGCACGTGCCAATGTCGAGGGCAGCCTGTTCTATGACGCCACGCGCGAGGCGACGCCCGCCAGCAGCGAAGGCCAGGTGCGCGAGCGCAAGCCCTGCGGCCTGGTGGTGTGATCGCTCGTGGCCACCGACACGCCCGCCAGCGCGCGCTTAAGCCCTCAGTCCAGCGCCAGCTTCACGCATCTGGAGGACCTGCTCACTCAGCGTGAGCGGGTCGGCCGTTATCGCCGGCGCCTGACGCTGGATTCGCCACAGGGGCCCCACGTCAACCTCGCCGGGCAGGAAGCCGGTGCAGGAATGCGCCCGCTGCTCAACTTCACCGCCAACGACTATCTGGGGCTGGCCAACCACCCGGCGCTGGTCGAGGCCGGCTGTCGCGCGGCGCGTGAATTCGGTGTCGGCAGCGGCAGCGCTCACCTAGTCAATGGCCACCAGAGCGCCCACCACCAGCTGGAGGCTCGTCTGGCCGAGCTGACCGGACGGCCACGCGCGTTGCTGTTCTCCACCGGTTTCATGGCCAATCTGGGCGTGATCGATGCACTGGCGAGCGCCTCGCGCGAGGCCGGTCGCAGCCTCGAGATCTTCCATGATCGCCTCAATCACGCCAGCCTCCTCGATGGCGCGCGCCTGGCGTCCTCCGGCACCACTGCCGTTCGCTCGCGTCGCTTCCATCATCGCGATATCGAGGACCTCGAGCACCAGCTGGCGCGCTCCCGGGCCGATGACACGCTGGTGATCAGCGATGGCGTGTTCAGCATGGATGGCGACTGCGCCGATATCGCGGGCCTGAGCCAGGCCTGCGCCCGGCACGGCGCCTGGCTGATGATCGATGATGCCCACGGACTGGGCGTGCTGGGCGAGCATGGCGAAGGACTGGTCGGGCGCGATACCCCACTGGCTGACGTGCCGGTATTGGTCGGCACCCTGGGCAAGGCGCTCGGCAGCAGCGGCGCCTTCGTCGCCGGCAGCGATGCGCTGATCGAGAGCCTGATCCAGCTGGCGCGCCC
>NZ_CFDJES010000026.1:5690-11405 GCF_983723665.1 Cobetia sp.
GCCCCGCTGACCCCGATTCAGCCGCTGATTCTGGGCAGCGAAGCGCGGGCATTGGCCTGGAGCGCGGCACTGCGCGAGCGTGGCGTACTGGTCTCGGCCATCCGCCCGCCCACGGTGCCCGCCGGCAGCTCGCGCCTGCGCTTCACCTTCTCCGCCGAGCACACGGCCGAGGATATCGCGGCACTGCTCGAGGCTCTCGAAGCGGTACTGGCAGCGGAAAAGACCCAGCCCCACTCTTCTTCCCCAACAATCAGCTCAGAAGGAGTCACGCCATGACATTGACTCGTCTGGTGCTGTTCAGCGGCTGGGGCATCGATGCGCGCATCTGGCAGCCCTTGATCGCCTGCCTGCATGCACGCCTCGCTCACGTCACTAGGACAGAAGATCAGGCAGATGATGAAGCAAAGAGTCGCCCGCTGGAAATCATCGCGCCGGATTGGCCAGAAGAAGGCCCGCAAGCCGATTCACGGGCAGGCTCAGAACCGACTGCCTCGCACTCCTCACTGGGCGGTGCCGACACCCTGTGGCTGGGCTGGTCGCTGGGTGCCCTGCGGGCCGAGGCGCTGGCGAAGAAGCAGGCGCCAGCCGCCCTTGTCTCGCTGGCCATGGGGCCAAGCTTCATTGACCAGGCCGCAGCTGAGCAGACGATTCCCGCCCTGGCACCAGAAGTGCTGGAGGACTTCCGTAAAGCCTTCGCGCGCAACCCTGCCGCCAGCTGGCAACATTTTCTGCGCTGGCAGGCCAGTGGTGAGGCCTCTGCGCGTGACTGCCTCAGACAATTGCGCGAACTGATCGGTCGTCACCCCGTCAGTCGCGAAGCGGTGCTGGCGACAGGACTGGCGGAACTGGCCAGCCGCCAGATGTCACTGGCGCCTCAATCAGAGTTACCGCTCGAGTTCTGGCTCGGCAAGCAGGACCCGCTGCTGGCACCGGGCCTGAGTGCGGCGCTGCGCGCGCAGGGCCAGGTGGTTGCGGAATTCGAGGGCGGCCACTGCCTGCCATTGAGCGCGACCGAGGCGCTTGCCGATGCCCTGCTCACGCGCATGGGCCTCGCCACCCACGTCACGCACATCAGCGAGGATGCCTGAGATGTCGATTGCCGTCAGCGTGCCGCCCGCAGAGCTTGCAACGCCCCCGCTCACGCCTGCCACGAGCCGTCAGCAGGTTGCCCGCGCCTTTGATCGCGGCGCTGCCGACTACCTCACGCTGGCGCAGGCGCAGCACGCCATGGCGGCCACCCTGTTCGCCTCGCTCCCTGAGCGGCTGCCGGCCGATGCCCGTGTGCTCGATCTCGGTTGTGGGCCCGGACATTGGACCCTCGAACTGGCGCAGCGCTACTCTGGGGCTTGCTGCATGGGGCTGGATCTTTCGCTTGAGATGCTGCGTGAAGCCGCACGCCAGACGAGCGAGCTTGCGAGTGGCAGCCCTGAACGCCTGCACTGGCTACGCGCCGATGCCGAGCGCCTGCCACTGGCCGATGCGAGTCTGGACCTGGTGTTCTCGAGCCTGGCCGTGCAATGGTGCGACAGCCCTCGGCTATGGCTCGCGGAACTGTCACGCACCTTGAAACCCGGCGCTCGAGCGCACATCAACACCCTGGGGCCCGGCACCCTCAAGGAAGTACGCCATGCCTGGCAGCGCGCGGATGATTCCGTGCGTCACTTCCCCAGCGCCGCCCATCTTGCACGCCATGCAGAAGCCGCCGGATTGCGCTGCCACTGGCAGTTACGCCCGCGGATATTTCACTATCCCGATGTCGCCGCGGTCATGGCCTCGATCAAGGGCATCGGGGCACAGACCGCCACTGGCCGGCGCCTGACACGCGCCGAGGTGCAGCAGGCCAAGGCGCGACATGAAACGTTGCGTACCGCGAAGGGATTGCCTGTAAGCTATCAAGTCATTGAACTTGTGCTCGAGAAACCGTTCAGAATTGCGTACGGATAACACTGACACTTTGCTTGAAGGCAATTACCTGCCTCGCTCGGATACAATGAAAACTGATATGAAAACCGCGGACAGCTCGTCACGGGACACTGCTTTGCCTGCGCGAGCCGAACATGGCATCGCCGCCTTCGTGACCGGTACCGATACCGAAATCGGCAAGACCTTCATCGCCAGCGCCCTGCTGGCACGTGCTCGCCTGCGCGGCCTGACCACGCTGGGCCTCAAGCCCGTGGCCTCTGACTGCTTCGAGAATCACGATGGTCTGGTCAACGCCGACGCCCTGTCATTGCAGGCGCAGTGCGAACCGGAAGCGGATTATGAAAGCATCAACCCCTGGCGCTTCGCGCCGGCCATCGCGCCGCACATTGCCGCACGTCAGGTGGGGGTCAATCTCGAGGTGGCGAAAATCGCGGCGCATGTGCGGGGCCAGCAGACAAGCGCACCGCGCGACCTGCTGCTGGTGGAAGGCGCTGGCGGCTGGCGGGTGCCGCTGAATGACGATGAGGATTTCTCGGACCTGGCCATCGAGCTGGGCTTGCCGGTGATTCTGGTCGTCGGGCTACGCCTGGGCTGCATCAATCATGCGCGCCTGACGCTTGAGGCCATCGAGCGCGATGGGCTGGAGATCGCCGGCTACGTCATCAACCATCTGGAAGCGGATATCGAGGTCAGCGAAGACAACATGGCAACCTTGTCACGCACGCTGCGAGCCCCCTGCCTGGGCGTCGTGCCGTGGATGTGCGATGAAGATCTCTCCAATACACGCCACGCCGCCGAGCGCGCCGCCAGCTATCTGCAACTGCCCTGCGGGCTGGAATCACGCAGCGTGCATGTCGTACAGGAGTAAGGCGCTTAAGGCGCAGCGCAAGGCGGGAAAATTCAAGGGATAATCGACACAAGCGATTGACTTGAAAGGCATCACAGGTAAAATGCAGCCCTGCTTCTCGCGGAAGTGGTGGAATTGGTAGACACGCCAGATTTAGGTTCTGGTGCCGCAAGGTGTGGGGGTTCGAGTCCCCCCTTCCGCACCATCAGCATACTCTGCTGATGCTCCCCAACTGCCTGGCGCAGTCAGCAAGTCCTCCCGCTTTTGTCTGTCGTGCATGCGTCGTGTCATCTGATGCCTTCTGCACCCATCATCATTGTCAGTGCCTTCCCGTCGGTTGCTGGATCCGCGTCTTTCCGCTCTCTGCGTTACTCTGCTTTGCAAACAACCTGCTCTACGCTCTCCTGCTCTGCGTTCCTCTGCTTTGCGACCCTCGGTCGATCTGCGGTGCGGCATTCGCGCGTCTGGACGAACCTCAGCGTCGTCTTAGGCTGTCCTGCAGATTGGCCAGGCTGACACGCGCCTGATCCAGCAACAGCTGGCGCTCTTCACGGTCATGATGCGCGGCATGCGCCGCGGCGAGTTGCAGGTTCACGTATTCGATTCCACTGGTGAAACGATAGAACTCGCGACGCGAGGCCACCTGGCGAAAGGCGTCGAGCAGCGAGGGATCAAGCGCCAGCCGCTCACCACGCGCAACGTCTGACTCCGCCTCCACCAATGCCGATAGCAGTGGTTGCACGGCCTGATTCCATTCCTCTCTGCGCGGCCGCCAACGACCGAGCCAGAAGCCGATGAAACCGCCGATGCCAAGGCCGCCCAGCCCCCATAACCATTCCCACTGCATGCTGGTGCCTCATTGCGTCAGATCGAATTCCGAGGGTCATTGCCTCATCTTCGCGCAGTATACCCAACAATGAGCGCTCTCATGCTCAACGCCCGACATATTTAATGAAATACTAATAAACAAGGCATTTGCGCTCATTGCGCACGGGCGCCCAGCACGATGATGGCGCTACCCGCCAGGCAGACCAGTGTCCCCAGCAGGTCCCAGCGACTGGGCAACTGCTGCTCGACCAGCCACAGCCAGGCCACTGACGCGGCGATATAGACACCGCCATAGACGGCAAAGGCGCGCCCGGCGTGACTGACGTCGACCAGTGAAAGCAGCCAGGCGAACAGCGCCAGGCTGAGCATGCCGGGAATCAGCCAGCCGGGGCTGCGCTCCAGTTTCCACCAGGCCCAGAAACTGAAGCAGCCGGCGATCTCGGCGAGCGCCGCCAGCGGATATATCCAGAGAATCGACATCGATGAGTCTCGCGTGAGGTTGGCAGCCCTGGGTGACAGCGCCATGAAAGTTGTCGGCATCAGACGACTCCCGCACCCCGTCAAAAGCCGCTAGGATTAATTAGCGGACAATCCATGGACAATCACGGCCGATGGATTCCCTGTCCGTCTCTCCGTATTGACCAAGCCAGGATTGGCGCCGTCTTGCTGCGCATGATATCGCGCAGTGACTCGATAACAAGGAACCCCACGATGACTCGGCAACGACTGATCATCAACCGCCTGGATGCTGACCGCCTCCAGCGCCTGATCGACGCTCAGCAACACGATGATGAGCTGTCCCTTCGCCTCGAAAGCCGCCTGATCCAGGCAGAGATCGTGCCCCCCGATGACTTCCCCGAAGACCGCGTCAGCATGCGCAGCCGCCTGCGCCTCAAGGGGTCGCGCTCCGGCGATAGCGAGCTGACACTGCACTACCCTACCCCGGAGGATGGTGAGTGCATGTCGCTGCGCAGCCACCTGCCGCAACCCGAAGAGCAAGAGACCTCACTGGCGCTGTGCATCATGTCACCACTGGGCATCGCGCTGCTGGGAATGGCGGTTGGCGAGCAGATCACGCTGCCCCGGGAAGATGGCCAGAGTGACGTCATCCGTCTGGAAGCCATCCTGCATCAGCCGGAAGCCTGCGGTCAGTTTCACCTCTGAAGGGCCAGGGCCACTTGATTCACGCCTGAAAAGCGCCGGGTTCGACAGTCAGCCCTGTGCTGACACAGGCTGGCAGCGCGGCAATACGCTACGCTGACAGGAGCCAGCAGGGTTGCCGGACCCTGCTGGCTCACGCCATTGCTCCTTGACATAACACGCCATCGATCCCGCTGCGCACCTGCGCATGCGGGCATTTTCAATGTCTGTCTGGAGAATGCCTCATGGGTATATTATCGCACCCTCATGTCAAGACAGCCGCTCACCGGCGCCTGCATGAAGCTCTCGAGCACTACGCGGCCAGTCATCAGCATCGTGAGAACATCCGCATGCATCTTGTCTGCGTGCCGGTCATCTTCACTGCCAGCTTGATCCTGCTGTGGAGACTGCTCGGGGGGCAGGGGCTATCGAGTGAACCGGGGCTGGGTGTGTGGATGCTGCCCGGTGGCATGGTCACCCTGGCGGTCCTGGCCGTCTATGCGCGCTTCTCCCTCAGGGTACTTGGCGTGATGGCCGTCTGGGCCCTGGCAAGCCTGGCGCTGATGTTCGTGATGCTCGGGCTCAACTGGCCGGTGACACCGATGATGCTGGCGGCCTTCGTGGTCGCCTGGGTCGGTCAGGTCGTCGGCCATCGTATCGAGGGCCGCAAACCGGCCTTCCTCGATGATCTGCGTCAGCTGCTGATCGGACCGCTGTTCGTGCTGGTCGAGCTGTTCCCCGCCATGCGTGACTGGTTGCTGAAGCAGGATGAGCCGACCGAGCGGTCATGAGCGTCCAGAGGGCATGCAGCTTGCCGACACGCCCCGATGGACAGGGATTCCGACAACACAAAAAAGCCCAGCGACCTGACACGGTCGCTGGGCTTTTCATTGGACTCTACTGACGGTCACGGTGTCTTGTGGCTTGCGTCATTGCTCCGGCGCGAAATCCTCGAGGCTGAAGGCCATCAATGGCGC